>NZ_JBEOXE010000078.1:0-33653 GCF_040296485.1 Streptomyces sp. NPDC002138
GAGGCGAGGTCGTCGCACTCGTCCGACGGCATCGCCAGATGGAAGAGGTCCTTGCGCAGCGCCGGCGCGGTGTACGGACACACGGGGCCCGTGCGATGAGCTGCGTCTTCGCCTCCGCCGAGACCGCGGGGGCCGCGGGGCCCTCCAGGTCCGTCCCGGACAGCGGCGGCGCGAACACCGTCGCGGGCAGTGGCACGGACACGTCGTCCGACCCCGCGTTGACGTCCGTACCGGCCCACGGCGTCGCCCCCACGGGCGGCACGGCGGGAGCAGGCACGGCAGGCACGGCAGGACCGGCCGGGACACCGTCCGAAGCGGTCGGTTCGTACGCGGGCCCGCCCGAGCCCGGGCGCGAGCCCGCCCCGGCCCCCGCGGCCACCCCCACCGGCGGCTCCGCCCTCGGGGCGATCCCCGCCCGGTCCGCCGCCTCCTGCAGCCACTCCGGCGGACTCAGGATGAACGACGTCTGCTCCGCGTCGATCCGCTGCGGCGGCACCGAAGGCTCCGGCGCCGAAGCCGACACCCCGTACTCCTCCTCGTACCGCCGGATCACCTCACCCACCGGCAGCCCCGGCCACAGCGTCGCCTCACCGCTGTCCCGCGCGATCACCAGCCGCTGACGGCCACCGGCCGACACCGGACCGGCGGCCCGGTCCTCCGCCCACACCACGAAACCAAGGCCGAACTCCCGCACCCGCACCTCCCGGTGCTGGTACCCGGGCACGTCCCCGTTGATCCATTCCTCGGCGCGCTCCTGCGCCTGCGCAAACGTCACCACCGCGCCGTCACCCCTCCACCGCTACCGGAACCGAACGCGCGAATCCGCCGTCCACCATCAGACCGGCCACCGTCTCCAGCTCCGGCGGATTGCCCGCCAACCGTTCGAGAAAGGCGTCGAAATCGGCACCGCACGGCAGCAACAGCCGCTCCACGCGCTCCTGGACGGACCAGCCGTCCCGGTCGCGCGCGTCGTCGTACGGGGAGAACCACACCGAACCGAGCGCCTCGCCCTTGACCTTCACCGCGAGCAGACCGCCCTGCGCGAACGCCACGCACAGGTAGTCCTTCGTCAGGTGGTCCCGCAGACACTTGTTGACGTACACCAGGTCATTGACCGCCGCCTCCTCACGCACCGTGAAGAACGGCTGGTCCACCAGCAGGCCCAGCTCCACGTCCAGCCCGGCGCCGGCCGGCGCGCAGCCGCCCGCCGCCTTGAGGAACGAGCGGTACGCCTCCGGCAGCCGGTAGCCGAGGTCCTCCTCGACCCCCTGGACCTGCGCCTCGGACACAGAGACCACCGACTTCGGCAGCCGCATGTGCACCGGACGCACCTCCTGCAGGGCCCGCGTCCCGCGCTTCTCGTGGTCCACCGGCGCCGTCGTCAGCCCGGCGTGGTGCCGCAGCAGCGCCTTGACCTCGACCGGTACCAGCTCCAGGCGCCGCGAACCCGCTACGTGGTGCCAGGTCCAGCCGTGCGGGGTCGCCACCGGGCCCACCGTGTCCCACAGCTCGTGGCCGGCCGCGTGCAGGGCGGCGTTCGCGGACACGATGTCCGTCAGCCGCAGCTCGTCGACACCGAAGCCCTCCGGCGGTTCGGCGATCTCCACCGCCGCCCGCGCGTACCGCGAGAAATCGGGATGCCCGTCCCCACTGATCCGCACCCCGTGAGGATGCCGCGCGGCCCGGACGGGGTCCGGGAAATGCACGACCTGCCCCGAGTACGCGGCGTTGGGTGGCGCGGCCTGCTGCCCGAGCCGACCTGTCGTCATGGCGGTAGCCCCCTGCTGGATCTGGCTGGTTCCGCACAGCCTATGCGGTTCGACAAGACCGGCACCCTCCCCTGGCCGGGGGCCTGAGGGGCGCCTGGGGCCCCCGGCCGGGAACATCCGAATTGATACGAATATTCGACCCCGCTTCCACACCACAGGGGACATTTGACAGGCTGTCCCCGCAGCACGGGGGCGTGCGCGACAGCGGTCCGACAACGGTCGGCGCCGCGGGCACGGGAGGGAAAGCGCCACATGCGGAACACCATGCCGAGCACCACCGCCGAAACAGCGACCCGCACGGACCCGCGGAACGGGCCACCGGGGCACGCACCCGACGGCCCCACCGCCCACGCCACCGGCGCCCACACCCCGGCCGCGGGCCCGGGCCCGGCCGTGGGCACCGTCGCCCTCGCCGGCACCGGCACCAGCCCCGGCACCAGCCCCGGCACCGGCGTCGCGGCGGCCACGAGCGCCGCCACCACCGGACTCACCGGCCCCACCGGCGACCCCAGACTCCGCTGGAGCAGCACCGACGGGCCCACCGTGCCCGTCCTGCGCTTCCGCCGCGACGGCATCCTCCCCACCATCGCCGCCGCCCTGTCCGTACGCGGCGAGACCCTCACCGGCACCGCGGGCAAGGCCGACCAGCCGCCCGCCCTGCACCCCCTCGTCCAGGACTTCCTCGACACCCTCACCAGCGGCCAGAGGGAACGCTTCACCGGGCGCTGCCCCGAGGCGATCCTGCTCTCCCGCCACCTCACCGCCGTCGAGGAGGGCCGCAGCCGACGCGCCTCCCGCAAGCCGCTCACCCCCAACGAAGCGCGCCGCTCCCTCAAGCACGCGAAGATCACCGCCAGCCGCATCCGCGAGGCCGGCGACCCGCTCCACGGCAGCTACGCACCCCCCTGCCGCTCCTGCGACCCGATGCTCGCCCACTTCGGCGTCCGGGCCGTCGACCTCACCGCCCCCGCCCCCGAGAAGGCCTGACCCCATCCAGATGACCGCCTCAGCCTCCTACGACCGCTCTTCGGCCGCCCGCTTCCCGCAGGCCGTCGACACCGCGCTGCGCACCGCCGGCTGGCAGCCCGGCCGCTGGGACATCAAGCAGGCCGAGTACTGGGCCGACTCCCTGCGCGACCACACCACCCCCGCCGGGCACCGCCACACCGTCTTCCCCGCGGCCGTCGAGGCCTGGGCCGAATTCGGCGGACTCACCGTCACCGCCCCCGGACCGGGCCGCCAGATAGCCCCGACGCCCGTCCGCATCGACCCGCTCACGGGCCTGCACCTGGCCCGCACCTTCGCCGACCTCGGCCGCGCGCTCTCCACCCGCCTCTGCCCCCTCGGCACCGAGGCCGACGGAGGCTCCCACCTCGCCATCGACGCCGAAGGCCGCGTCTACTCCATCGACCACACCGGCGACTGGTACCTCGGCGCGGGCATCGACGAAGCCCTCACCGCCCTCCTCACCGGCCTCCAACCCACCCGCCTCACCACCACCTGACCACACCGGCCCACCCGACCCGGGTCGGCCCAGCGGGGCCCACCCCGGCGGGGCCCACCCCGGCGGGGCCCACCCCGGCGGGGGCCGGCCCGGCGGGGGCCGGCCCACCGGACCCCGGCACCCCGCCACCACCACCGCTACTCCCGCTTCCCCGGCAGCACCGCGGAGACCCGGAAGCCGCCCTCGTCCGTCGGGCCCGACACGAACACCCCGCCCAGGCCCAGCACCCGCTCCCGCATCCCCACCAGGCCGTTCCCTCCGCTCGGCAGCCCCGGCTCGGCGGCCTTGCCGTCGCAGGGACCGTTCTCCACCTGCATCGCCACCTCCCCCTCCCGGTGCGCCAGCCGTACGACGACCCGCGCGCCCGGCGCGTGCTTGTGGCAGTTGGTCAACGCCTCCTGCACCACCCGGTACGCCGTCTGCTCCACCTCCGCCGCATACCCCGCCACCTCCCCGTGCACCTCGAACGCCACCGCCATCCCCGCCGCCCGGGACTGCCCGACCAGCACCTCCAACTCCCCGAGCGAGGGCCCGTCCTCCAGCGCCCCCACCAGCGCCACCACGGCCGGAACCGGGGCGGGAACCGCCGAGGAGGCCCGTAGCACCCCGAGCATCTCCCGCAGCTCCGTCAGCGCCTGGCGCCCCATGTCACCCACCAGCACCGCATTGCGCACCGCCTTCGCCGGGTCCTTCGCGGCCACCGCCTCCAGCGCCGCCGCGTGCACCACCATCAACGACACCCGGTGCGCCACCACGTCGTGCATCTCCCGCGCGATCCGGGTCCGCTCCTCGGTACGCGCCCACTCGGCCCGCTCCTCCGCCCGGTCGGCCAGCAGCGACAGCTCCCGCTCCAGCGAGTCCGCGCGCTCCTGGAGGCTCTCCATCAACCGCCGCCGCGCCCCGATGTACAGGCCGAACAGCACCGGCGGCACGGTCAGCGCCACCGCCATGAACACCGACAGCACGATCACGAGGAACCGCTCGCCCTCGATGTCCCCGCGCGTGCGCATGTAGGTGACGACGAAGGTCCCGGCGAGCGACATCGACGCGAGGACGCCGGTCACCCGCTTCGGTGCCTCGGAGGCGGCCAGCGTGTACAGCCCCACCACGCCCAGCAGGAACCCCATCGCCGCGGGCGTGACCGCGATTCCGAGCAGCACCACGGCGACGGGCCACCGCCGCCGCACGACGAGCGTGCCCCCGACGAGCACACCCATCAGCACCCCGACCACCGGAGGCATCCCGGTCTCGTGCGCGAAGCCGACCCCCTCGAACCCGCACTCGGCGGCGGACACCACGCCGAGCCCCACGTCCAGCGCGGCCTCCCGCCGCCGCTCCCACCACCACGGCCCGTCCCGCCCGGCCCCGCCCCGCTCTTCCCCCGTCAAGGTCATACGACCAGCGTACGCACGGCCCGCAGCACACACCCGCGGTTAATTCCCGCAAACCTCCGGTCATCGCACGTACGACTGAACCGTCCGCCCACCAAGACCTGAATCCCACATTCCGGACGATGCTGGCGTCATGCCGCAAGAACACGGGTGACACGTATCGGGACTGCCTCGCGGTGCGGGTCCTGAAAGGCTCCGACTTATACCGTCGCATCGAGGGCGCCTGGTGCGGCATAGTAGGTGCCGTCAACTCAGCGATCAGACTGGAATGTCCGGTTTGAGTTGATTTACCATCCCCTGTGGTGTAATTGGCAGCACTGAGGCTTTTGGTGCCTTATGTCCGGGTTCGAGTCCTGGCGGGGGAGCTTTCGGCGTTCGGGTCCCGACCTCCATGGTCGGGACCCGGCTTCGTTTACGGCCCCCCACCCCCCGGTATCCTTCGTGCGTCCAGCACCCGAAGCCGAAGGGCCCATCCGTGAGCGCCAATCGCCCTGCAGCCGTCGTCGTACTCGCAGCGGGGGAAGGCACCCGCATGAAGTCCACGACGCCCAAGGTTCTGCACGAGATCTGCGGGCGCACGCTCGTGGGCCACGTTGTCGCCGCCTCGCGCGAGCTGGACCCCGCGCACCTCGTCGTGGTCGTCGGCCACGCCCGTGAGCAGGTCGTCGCCCACCTCGCCGACGTCGACGCGGGCGTCCGTACCGCTGTCCAGTACGAGCAGAACGGCACCGGGCACGCCGTCCGGATGGGGCTGGAGGAGCTCGGCGGCGAGATCACCGGCACGGTGGTCGTCGTCTGCGGCGACACCCCGCTGCTGACCGGCGAGACCCTGGCCGCCCTCACCGCCGCGCACGAGGCCGACGGCAACGCCGTCACCGTGCTGACGGCCGAGGTGCCCGACTCCACCGGCTACGGGCGGATCATCCGCGACGCGGCCACCGGCGCCGTCACGGCGATCGTCGAGCACAAGGACGCCACCGACGCCCAGCGGGCGATCCGGGAGATCAACTCCGGGGTCTTCGCCTTCGACGGCGCGCTGCTGAGCGACGCGCTCGGCAAGGTCCGCACCGACAACAGCCAGGGCGAGGAGTACCTCACCGACGTGCTGGAGATCCTGCGCGAGAGCGGCCACCGCGTCGGCGCGGCCGTCGGCGGGGACCACCGCGAGATCCTCGGGATCAACAACCGGGTGCAGCTGGCCCAGGCCCGCGCCCTGCTGAACGCGCGGCTGCTGGAGCGGGCCATGCTGGCGGGCGTGACGGTGGTCGACCCGGGCTCCACGTTCGTCGACGTGAGCGTCACCTTCGGCCAGGACGCGATCGTGCACCCGGGGACCCAGCTCCTCGGCGCCACGCACATCGCGGAGAACGCCGAGGTCGGCCCGAACACCCGCCTCAAGAACACCCGCGTGGGCGCGGGCGCCCGCGTGGACAACACGGTGGCGGACACGGCCGTGATCGGCGCCAAGGCGACGGTGGGGCCGTTCGCGTACCTGCGTCCGGGCACGGACCTCGGGGCGAAGTCCAAGGCCGGTACGTACGTGGAGATGAAGAACGCCACGATCGGCGAGGGCACCAAGGTCCCGCACCTGTCCTACGTGGGCGACGCGACGATCGGCGAGTACACGAACATCGGCGCCGCGAGCGTCTTCGTGAACTACGACGGCGAGCACAAGCACCACACGGTCGTCGGCTCACACTGCAAGACGGGCTCCGACAACATGTTTGTGGCGCCTGTCACCATCGGGGACGGCGCCTACACGGCGGCCGGATCGGTGATCACGAAGGACGTACCGCCCGGTGCGCTGGCCGTGGCCCGTGGCCAGCAGCGGAATATCGAGGGCTGGGTGGCCCGCAAGCGTCCGGGAAGCGCTGCCGCTCAGGCGGCCCAGTCGGGGTCCTCGGAGGGCCTCGACAAGGCCTGAGGGTGAACTGACCGGAAACAGGTGCGCCCGTGACGGCGTACCGTGATAGGTGCACGCAATTCGGCTGGCTGACCGTGTGCGGGACGGACGCACACGGGGGCGAGCAGCTTTCAACACGTCTGAGGAGACTGTGCTGTGACCGGGATCAAGACGACCGGCGAGAAGAAGCTGATGCTCTTCTCCGGCCGCGCCCACCCCGAGCTGGCCGAGGAGGTCGCGCACCAGCTCGGTGTCGGCCTCGTGCCGACCAAGGCTTTCGACTTCGCGAACGGTGAGATCTACGTCCGCTTCCAGGAGTCGGCCCGCGGCGCGGACTGCTTCCTGATCCAGAGCCACACGGCTCCGATCAACAAGTGGATCATGGAGCAGCTCATCATGATCGACGCGCTGAAGCGCGCGTCGGCCCGCTCCATCACCGTGATCGTGCCGTCCTACGGCTACGCCCGCCAGGACAAGAAGCACAAGGGCCGCGAGCCGATCTCGGCCCGTCTGGTCGCGGACCTGCTCAAGACCGCGGGCGCGGACCGCATCCTGACGGTCGACCTGCACACGGACCAGATCCAGGGCTTCTTCGACGGCCCGGTGGACCACCTGTCGGCCCTGTCGGTCCTCGCGGACTACGTCGGCGCCAAGGTGGACCGCACCAAGCTCACGATCGTGTCCCCGGACGCCGGCCGCGTGCGCGTCGCCGACCGCTGGTGCGACCGTCTCGACGCGCCGCTGGCGATCGTGCACAAGCGCCGCGACAAGGACGTCGCCAACCAGGTGACCGTCCACGAGGTCGTCGGTGAGGTCAAGGGCCGCGTCTGCGTCCTGGTCGACGACATGATCGACACGGGTGGCACCATCTGCGCCGCGGCCGACGCGCTGTTCGCGCACGGCGCGGAGGACGTCATCGTGACGGCCACGCACGGCATCCTGTCGGGCCCGGCCGCGGACCGTCTGAAGAACTCGAAGGTCAGCGAGTTCGTGTTCACGAACACGCTGCCGGACCCCTCGGACCTGGAGCTGGACAAGATCACGGTGCTGTCGATCGCCCCGATGATCGCCCGCGCGGTGCGCGAGGTCTTCGAGGACGGCTCGGTCACCAGCCTGTTCGAAGAGCAGCAGTAGCCGCTCCTCCACCGTAAAGATTGATCCTTTTGGGTTGCGGCCTCCCCGCCGGGTACACTCTTCGAGTTGCTCGGCGAGGGAGGCCGTACCTGTTCAGGTACCGGCGCTCCGTTATCGACGCGCTCTTCGTAGCAGGCCGTTTGTCGGCCGGGTGACCCACTGTTTCCGTCGTCACCCCACGAGGAGTGAGCATGTCCGAGATCAAGCTTTCCGCCGAGGTCCGCAACTCGTTCGGCAAGGGCGCCGCCCGCAAGGCCCGCGTCGCCGGCAAGGTTCCCGGTGTCATCTACGGTCACGGCACCGCCCCGCAGCACGTCGACGTCGAGGGCCACGGCCTGATGATGGCGCTCAAGACCGCCAACGTCCTGCTCTCCCTGGACATCGCGGGCGCCGGCACCGAGCTGGTCATCCCGAAGGCCGTTCAGCGTCACCCCCTGAAGCGCTCGATCTCGCACGTCGACTTCCTGATCGTCAAGAAGGGCGAGAAGGTCACCGTCGACGTCGCGATCGTGACCGAGGGCGACCTGGCCGTCGGTGGCAACATGCTGGAGACCCTCCAGAACACCATCTCCGTCGAGGCCGAGGCCACCCACATCCCGACCGAGGTCACCGTCTCCATCGCGGGCCTCGAGGCCGGCGCGACCATCCACGCCCGGGACCTCGTCCTGCCGGCCGGCACCACGCTGGCCGTCGACGGTGACATCGCCGTCCTGCAGGTCGTCGCCCCGCAGGCCGAGGAGCCGGCCGCCGAGAGCACCGAGGCCTGAGCCTCCCCGCTCATCAGTTGCTGACCGACCGCCGTCCGGCTCCACTGGAGCGGGACGGCGGTCGTTTCGTTGAAGGAGCTTTTGATGTCGGACGACACGGCGCCCTGGCTGATCGTGGGTCTGGGCAATCCGGGCGCTGAGTACGCGGGCAACCGGCACAACATCGGGTTCATGGTGGTCGACCTGCTCGCGGAGCGGATGCGCGGGAAGTTCAAGGCGCACAAGGCGCGGGCGCAGGTCCTGGAGGGCCGGATGGGGCCGCCGGGGCCGCTGAACCGGCGGGTGGTGCTGGCGAAGCCGATGTCGTTCATGAACCTGTCGGGCGGGCCGGTGACGGCGCTGCGGGACTTCTACAAGGTGCCGCTGGAGCGGATCGTGGCGGTCCACGACGAGCTGGACATCGACTATCCGACGCTGCGTCTGAAGCTGGGCGGCGGGGACAACGGGCACAACGGTCTGAAGTCGATGACGAAGTCGATGGGCCCGGACTACCACCGGGTGCGCTGCGGGATCGGCCGTCCGCCGGGCCGGATGCAGGTGGCGGATTTCGTGCTGAAGGACTTCTCCTCCACGGAGCGCAAGGAGCTGGACTGGTTCGTGGACCGGTCGGCGGATGCGGTGGAGTGCCTGCTCCAGGAGGGTCTGGAGCGCGCGCAGTCGACGTACAACGCGTGATGTGACGGCGGAGCCCCCGCCACCTGTGAAGGTGGCGGGGGCTCCGTCGTGCGTGCGGTGTGCCGGGTACGGGCCTGCTCAGCCGGTGTTGCGCAGCCCGGCGGCGACGCCGTTGACGGTGAGCAGCAGGGCCCGGGCGAGCAGCGGGTCGGCGGGCTCGCCGCGCTCGGCGGCGGCGCGCTGGCGGGCCAGCAGGGACACCTGGAGGTAGGAGATCGGGTCCAGGTAGGCGTCGCGCACGGCGAAGGTCTGCTGGAGGACGGGGTGGGAGGCGAGGAGCTTGTCGCCGCCGGTGACGCGCAGGACCTCGCGGACGGTCAGCTCGTGTTCGGCTTCGATCTGGTCGAAGACGTGCTTGAGGTGGGCGGGGACGAGGGTGTCGACGTAGTGGCGGGCGATCCGCAGGTCCGTCTTGGCCAGCGTCATCTCGACGTTGGAGAGGAAGTTGCGGAAGAAGTGCCACTTCTGGCCCATCTCGGCGAGGACGTCGTCCTGGCCGGCTTCGCGCAGGGCCTTGAGGCCGGAGCCGACGCCGAACCAGCCGGGGACGATCTGGCGGGACTGGGTCCAGCCGAAGACCCACGGGATGGCGCGCAGGCCGTCGAGGCCGGCTCCGGAGTCGGGGCGGCGGGAGGGCCGGGAGCCGAGGTGGAGGTCGGCGAGCTGGTCGACGGGGGTGGCGGCGAAGAAGTACGAGGGGAGGTCGGGGTCCTCGACGAGCCGCCGGTAGGCGCCGTGGGCGGCGTCGGAGACGGTGTCCATGGCCGCGTCCCAGCGGGCGAGGGCCTCGTCGGACTGGCGGGGCGCGGTGTGCAGGGCGGAGGCCTGCAGGGTGGCGGCGACGGTCAGTTCGAGGTTCTCGCGGGCGAGGGAGGGGACGAGGTACTTGTCGGAGATGACCTCGCCCTGTTCGGTGACCTTGATCTCGCCTTCGAGGGTGCCCCAGGGCTGGGCGAGGATCGCGTCGTGGGAGGGGCCGCCGCCGCGGCCGACGGTGCCGCCGCGGCCGTGGAAGAGGCGCAGCCGGACGCCGTAGCGGTGGGCGACGTCGCGCAGCCGGCGCTGGGCGCGGTGGATCTCCCACTGGCTGGTGGTGATGCCGCCGAACTTGGAGGAGTCGGAGTAGCCGAGCATGACCTCCTGGACCTCGCCGCGCAGGGAGACGAGGCGGCGGTAGGAGGGGTCGGCGAGCATCTCGTCGAGGATGACGTCGGCGGCGCGCAGCTCGTCGGTGGTTTCCAGGAGCGGGACGATGCCGATCTTGGCCCAGCCGGCGTGGAGGTCGATGAGGCCGGCCTCGCGGGCGAGGACGGCGGCGGCGAAGACGTCGTCGGCGCCCTGGCACATCGAGATGATGTAGGACTCGATGACTTCGGGGCCGAACTTCTCGAAGGCGTCCTTGATGGCGCCGAAGACGCCGAGGGTCTTGTGGCCCGCGGCGTCGAGGGGTGCCGGGGTGGGGGCGAGCGGGCGCCGGGAGCGCAGTTCCTTGGCGAGGAGCTTCTGGCGGTATTCGCGCGGCATGTCGGCGTAGCGCCAGGATTCCTCGCCGAGGCGGTCGAAGAGCTGGCCGAGGGCGTGGTGGTGGGCGTCGGCGTGTTCGCGTACGTCCATGGTGGCGAGCTGGAGTCCGAAGGCGGCCAGCGTGCGGATGGTGCGGTCCATGCGGCCGTCGGCGAAGAGCGCGCCGCGGTGTTCGCGCAGGGAGGTCTGGATGAGGGTGAGGTCGGTGAGGAGCTCGGAGGTGCCGAGGTAGTCGCGGCCGTCCTCGTGCACGGTGCCCTTGGCGAGGCGTTCGCGGGTGTTGACGAGCTTCTGCCGGATGCAGGTGGCCTTGAGGCGGTAGGGCTCTTCGGCGTTGAGGCGCTTGTAGCGGGGGCTGATCTCGGGCAGGCGTTCGAGGTCGGCCTGGAGGGAGGTCAGGAGTTCCTCGGTGGCTCCGGTGTAGCGGATGGAGTTGGAGAGGAGTCCGCGCAGGAAGTCGACGAGTTCGAGGGCGTCGGTGATGCCGTGTTCGTGCTGGAGGATCAGGACGTCGCGGGTGACGTCGGGGGTGACGTTGGGGTTGCCGTCGCGGTCGCCTCCGATCCAGGTGCCGAAGGTGAGCGGCCGGGTGCCCGGGGGGAGTTCGACGCCGACGCGCTGGAGTTCGGCGGCGAGGTCCTCGAGGACGTCGCCGACGGCTCCGGCGTGGAGTTCGTCGAGGTAGTAGATGGCGTTGCGGGCTTCGTCGGCGGGCTCGGGGCGTACGACGCGCAGCTCGTCGGTCTGCCAGACGAGGTCGATGTTCTCGGCGAGGCGCAGGTCGTGGCGGCGGCGGTCACCGGCTCCGGCGACGGGCTCCTCGAGGAGGGCGGCGATGCGGCGCAGCTTGTTGAGGACGCTGCGGCGCGCGGCCTCGGTGGGGTGCGCGGTGAAGACGGGACGGACGTTGAGGTTCTTGACCGTCTCGCGCAGGTGTTCGGGGTCGGCGTCCTTGAGCATGTCCGCCGTGCGGGCGAGGAGGCTGCCTTCGGCGGCGCGGTGGGCGCGCAGTTCCTTGCCGCGGTGCACCTGTTCGGTGACGTTGGCGAGGTGGAAGTAGGTGGAGAAGGCACGCACCAGCTTGGCGGCGGTCTCCAGGTCGGTGTCGCCGAGCAGGGCGGCGGCGGCCTCGCCGTCGGTGCGGGTGAGGGCACGGACGCGTTCGACGAGGTCGAGGAGGTCTTGGCCTTCCTGGCGGACGAGGGTCTCGCCGAGGAGGTCGCCGAGGCGGCGGATGTCCGCGCGCAGCTCCGCGTTGGCCATGTCTGCTGTTGTAACCGTGGCCGGGGTGACCGGGGCCTGGTCGGCACTGCTCACAGGTGCGGCTCCTTGCAGTGTTTCGAGCGCTACTGGGGCGTGGCCTCCGGGGTGCGCGCGCGGGTGCCCGCCCGGATCGCGTCGGATCGCGTCGCGTCTGGGGGGGTCCTGCCTCTCGCGCAGCTCGGCTGCCCGTGCGGACCGCGCTGTCCGACGAGAACAGGATAGGTGTCCGGGCCAGGTGTCCGCTGCGGCGCTCGAGTGCGTCTCGCGATCCGGGCTCGGCGGGGACGTGGACGAGGCTCGGCGCGGACGTGGACGAGGCTCGGCGGGGACGCGCCGCGGGTGGCGCCGGGGGCGCCGCTCTTGCCGGGAGGCTCACCTTTGCCATACTTACGATGCCGTAGGTTACGGGTCCGTAGCCGGGCTCCTGCCGACTCCTTCACCCCCCAGGGGACCCCATGACCGCAAGCCCCGATCTGATCGAGGACGCCTCGGCGGACTCCGGAGCATCCCAGCCGTCCGCCACGCTCGGCGGTGAGAGCAAGAGGTCCGTCGAGCAGATCGCCCTGCTGCTCTTCATCACCGTGCCGTTCCTGGCGGTGCTGGCCGCGATTCCGCTGGCCTTCGCCTGGGGCGGGGTGAGCTGGCTGGACCTGGGCCTGATGGTGTTCATGTACTTCCTGGCCTGCCACGGGATCACCATCGGCTTCCACCGCTACTTCACGCACGGTTCCTTCAAGGCGAAACGCCCGCTGCGGATCGTGCTGGCGGTGATGGGCTCGATGGCGGTGGAGGGTCCGCTGGTGCGCTGGGTGGCCGACCACCGCAAGCACCACAAGTACTCCGACCACGAGGGCGACCCGCATTCGCCGTGGCGGTTCGGCGAGACGCTCCCGGCCCTGATGAAGGGCCTCTGGTGGGCCCACATCGGATGGCTGTTCGACGAGGAGCAGACCAACCAGGAGAAGTACGCCCCGGACCTGATCAAGGACCCGGCGATCCGGCGGATCTCGCGCGACTTCATCTACTGGACGATGCTGTCGCTGGCGATCCCGCCGCTGGTGGGCGGCCTGGTGACGATGTCCTGGTGGGGCGCGTTCACCGCGTTCTTCTGGGGCTCCCTGGTCCGGGTGGCGCTGCTGCACCACGTGACGTGGTCCATCAACTCGATCTGTCACGCGGTGGGCAAGCGGCCCTTCAAGTCCCGCGACCGTTCGGGCAACGTCTGGTGGCTGGCGGTGCTCTCGTGCGGCGAGTCCTGGCACAACCTGCACCACGCGGACCCGACCTCGGCGCGCCACGGCGTGCTGCGCGGGCAGATCGACTCCAGTGCCCGGCTGATCCGCTGGTTCGAGCAGGCGGGCTGGGCGAGCGATGTGCGCTGGCCCTCGGCGTCGAGGATCGATGCCCGGCTCAAGGAAAAGGCGTCGAGCGCGGCATGATGGGTGACGTGGCGACCGACGGCAGTACCTCCAGCAGCGAAAAACCCAGGCGCATCCGCCGGGTCCGGATGACGGGCGCCGAGCGGCGTCAGCAACTGCTGGACATCGGTCGCACCCTGTTCGCGGAGAAGGGCTTCGAGGGCACCTCGGTGGAGGAGATCGCGGCCAAGGCCGGGGTGTCCAAGCCGGTGGTCTACGAGCACTTCGGCGGCAAGGAGGGCCTGTACGCGGTCGTCGTGGACCGGGAGATGCGCCAGCTGCTGGACGGCGTGAACAGCGCGCTGACGGCCGGGCACCCGCGGGAGCTGCTGGAGCAGGCCGCCTTCGCGCTGCTGGACTACATCGAGTCGTACACGGACGGCTTCCGGATCCTGGTCCGGGACTCTCCCGTGGCGCAGTCGACGGGCACCTTCGCCTCGCTGATCAGCGATATCGCGACGCAGGTCGAGGACATCCTGGGCCTGGAGTTCAAGGCCCGGGGCTTCGACCCGAAGCTGGCCCCGCTGTACGCGCAGGCGCTGGTCGGGATGGTCGCGCTGACCGGGCAGTGGTGGCTGGACGTGCGCAAGCCCAAGAAGGCGGAGGTCGCCGCGCACCTGGTGAACCTGGCCTGGCACGGGCTGGACAAGCTGGAGTCCAAGCCGCGCCTGGTGGGCCACCGCAAGAGCTGAGGGAGCCGCGGGCTCCGGGCCGAAAGGTTGTACGAAAAAGCACTTCTACCTCGGGAAACACACCAGTAGCCTGGTGTCACTTCCCGGGGGGGAACATACGGCCGAGGTGCCGCGCCGCTTTCCCGCGCGCACCTCGCCCGTCGTGACGTCCACCCGGTTCTACCTGCGATCCAGGGGGAACCCTCTTGTCCTCGTCGCGCACTCAGCGCCTCGGCCGCCTCGCGGCCTGCACCGCACTCGCGCTCTCCGCGAGTTCTCTGATCATGGTCGGCCAGGCATCCGCCGCCGACAAGCCGGCGGACCGCCCCGCGGCCTCGTCCGCCGCGCCCACGGCCGCCACGCCGCAGGCCCGCATCCCGCACCCCGCCGCTCCGGCCGCGGGCGTGCTGACCGCCCCGAAGACCGCGCCCAAGGGCCTGCGCGCCGCCCCGCCGCAGACGCTCGGCGCGTCCAGCGTCCCGCAGCCCCGTCTCGACCTGAACGGTGACGGGTTCAGCGAGCTGGTCTTCCGTACCACCCGGGGCTTCACGGGTGCGTTCGAGAGCAACGGCAACCCTCAGGTCGCCGTCCACATCGACGGCGAGAACGACGAGACCGTCAAGGACATCATCGCCCTCGGCAACGCGGGCGGCAGCTGGAACCCGGAGGTCCTCACCTGGACCTTCGACGGCAACCTCCAGCTGCGCAGCACCTCCGGCAGCGCGATCGGCGCCCCGCTCTGGACCGGCACCGGCTGGCAGATCTACAACCGCGTGATCGCGGCGGGAGACCTGAACCGGGACGGCCGCCCCGACCTGCTCGCGCGCACCCCGGCCGGTGACCTGTACCTCTACAAGGGCACCGGCGACCTCTCCAAGCCCTTCACCGACCGCGTCCGGGTCGGCGGCGGCTGGGAGCAGTACGACCAGATCCTCGGCGTCAACGACGTCGACGGTGACGGTGCGGCGGATGTCATCGGCCGCACGGCCACCGGTGACCTGTACTTCCACAAGGGCACCGGCAACGCGTCCGCGCCGTTCTCGGCGCGGACCCAGATCGCCACCGGCTGGACCTTCTACAGCCAGCTGATCGCCGGTGACGACCTCGACGGCGACGGCAAGGCCGACCTGCTGGGCGTGACCGAGAGCGGCGACCTGTTCTGCCACTACTCCGAGGGCAACGGCAAGTTCACCTGGCAGACGAACTGCGGGTCGAAGTGGACCAACCTGGAGATGTTCGTCGGCGCGAGCATCACGCCGGTCTACGGCAAGCACGCCCTCGGCGCGCTCGACACCGACGGGCAGGCCTGGTCGTACGACAACCTGTCCAACGGCGGCTTCTACGAGCCCCGCAAGTCCGGCAGCTTCGCCTGGCCGAACGACGGCTCGAAGCTGGTCATGGTCGCCGGTCTGGACAAGCTCAGCTGGGCCCACCAGTTCCAGTTCAACCAGTGGGGTCTGACCAACCGGACCACCGGCCAGTCCATCGCCGGTGACTGGTGGGGCGTCACCAACCTGGTCGTCGGCGGCGGCGACGTCTCCGGGGACGGCAAGGGCGACCTGCTGACCCGTGACGTCTGGGGCAACCTGTACGTCCACCAGGGCGACGGCACCGGCAACAAGTTCGCGGCTCCGGTCAACATCGGCGGCGGCTGGGACCAGTACAGCTCCATCGCCGTGGGCGACTTCAACGGCGACGGCTACGCGGACCTGGCCGGCGTCGGCAAGGACGCCGCGGCGACCCTGTACTACCACCCGGGCACCGGCAAGGCCTCCGCGCCCTTCGGGACGCGCTGGGCGGTCACTTCCTACGCCGGCACCACGCAGCTGACCTCGCCCGGCGACCTGAACGCGGACGGCAAGGCCGACCTGGTCTCCGTCAACGCCAACGGCTCCTCGTACGCGATGCAGGCGGGCAACCCGTACGGCAGCGCGGTCTTCGGCGGCGGGCGCCCGCTGTACACCAACTGGACGTACCGCAACGTCAGCTGATCCCCACTCCGCACCGCCGCGCGCGGCGGGCGGCGAAGCAGCGGCGCCCCGTCACCGGATCATCGGTGGCGGGGCGCCGCTCTGTGTGCGGGCCGGGGCCCGGGGCCGTCAGGGCGCCGGGTGGGGCTCCAGGAACTCCAGCCGGTTGCCGACGGGGTCATCGGAGTAGAAGCGCCGGTGGCCGGGGAGGTCGTCGTCCCAGACCACGCTCGCGCCGTGGGCGCTGAGCACGGGGGTCAGGCCTCCTTCCGGGCGATGGCGAAGATGCGGCGGAACGGGAAGACGGTGCCGCGCGGCCCGGGCGGATAGGCCCCGCGCAGCAGGTCGCGGTATTCGCCGAGGAACGCGTCCACGGCCACCCGGTCGTCTCCGAGGGCGGTCAGGACGGGCCGCAGGGCGGTGCCCTTGACCCAGTCGAGGACGGGGTCGGTGCCGGTCAGGAGCTGGTAGTAGGTGGTCTCCCAGACGTCGACGGCGCAGCCCAGACCGGTGAAGCGGTCCATGTACTCGGCGGGTTCCAGGAGGTGGGTGTAGCGGGCGCCGTGTCCGCCCAGGCGCGAGCGCCAGCGCGGGGCGTCGCACAGGGCGTGCAGCAGGGCGTGGCTGGGCGCGGTGAAGTTGCCGGGGATCTGGAAGGCGAAGGTGCCGCCGGGGCGCAGTCCGTTGATCCAGGCGGCGAAGGAGCCCGGGTGGTTCGGGACCCACTGCAGGGCGGCGTTGGAAACGATCAGGTCGTACGTCTCCTCGGGGACCCAGTCGGCGAGGTCGGCGTGGGCGAAGTCGAGGGAGCCGCCGCCGGCCGTGGGGCCGGCGTATTCCTCGGTGGCGCGCTGGAGCATCTCCGGGGAGAGGTCGAAGCCGGTGATCCGGGCGTCGGGCCAGCGGTCGGTGAGGAGGGCGGTGACATTGCCGGGGCCGCAGCCGAGGTCCGCGATGCGGGCGGGGCGGCCGGGCTCGGCGGGGAGTGCGGGTATGCGGGCGAGCAGGTCCAGGAAGGGCCGGGCCCGGTGGCCCGCGTGCCGCAGGTACTGCTGTGGATCCCAGGTGGGGGCGGGTCCGGTGGCCTTCGGCGTCTTCTCGTCCTGGTCCGTGTCGTGCGGCGGTCGGACGGCACGGGCGGTATCGGAATGCATGTTCGAGCCTTCCTGCGGGCAGCGCTGATGGAAGCGGAATCTGTTCCGGCCCCTCCATGCCCCATGGTCGCCCGAAATATATCTTGACGTCAAGAGACTTCACATCGACATACCCCTTACACTGATCGGCATGGAGGACGAGGTCGACCGATTGGTCGCGGCATGGCGGCGCGAGCGCCCTGACCTCGACGTGGAACCGCTCGAGGTGCTCAGCCGCGTCAGCCGGCTCGCACGCCACCTGGACCGGGCCCGTCGGCTCGCCTTCGCCGAGCACAGCCTGGAACCGTGGGAGTTCGACGTCCTGACGTCCCTGCGCCGGGCCGGAGCGCCCTACCAGCTCTCCCCCGGTCAGCTGCTGACGCAGACCCTGGTCACCTCGGGCACCATGACCAACCGCATCGACCGGCTCGCGAAGAAGGGCCTGGTCGAGCGCCTGCCCGACCCCAACGACCGGCGCGGCGTCCTGGTGCGGCTCACCCCCGAGGGGCGCGACCGCGCCGACCAGGCCCTCGCCGGGCTGCTCGCCCAGGAGCGGGCGATCCTCGCCCAGCTCTCCCGGGCCGAGCGCGGCGACCTGGCGTCCCTGCTACGCCAGTTGACCGCTCCGTTCGACAACATCCCCGGCTAGGTCCGCCGGGCGCACGCCCGCCCGCCGGGCCAGCGCGACCGCCGCGAGGGTGGAGTGCACCCCGAGCTTGCCCAGCACGTTCTGCATGTGGGTGCGCACCGTGTGCGGGGACAGGAACAGCCGGGCCGCCACGTCCTTGCGGCCCAGCCCCGCCACCATGCAGCGCAGCACCTCGTGCTCGCGCGGGGTCAGGGACTCCACCAGGCGCTCGCTGTCGGTGCGGTGTTTGCGCGCCTGCGTCAGCTCGCGCAGCACGCCCGTGAGCAGGGCGGGCGGCAGGTGCGTCTCCTCGCGCAGGACGCCCCGGACCACGGCCAGCAGCCGCGACAGCGAGCAGTCCTTCGCCACCCAGCCGGAGGCCCCGGCCTGGAGCGCGAGGGCGGCCCGGCGCGGTTCGTCGCGCTCGGCGAGGACGACCGTACGGACCCCGGGGTGGGCGGTGCGCACGGCCGCGACCAGGGCGATCCCGTCGGTCGGCGGCGCGGCGCCGGGCGACGGCTCCCGGTGCGGGTCCCGCTGCGCGGGGAACGCGCCGCCGTGCCCGCCGGGGCCGCCGGGAGCCGCGCTGAGGTCGGCGTCGACGAGCAGCACGTCGTAGCGGCGCCCTTCGGCGACGCCCCGTTCGAGGCAGCGCAGCGCGGCGGGACCGCTGCCGGCCGCGGACACGTCCACGTCCGGCTCGGCCGCGAGCGCGGCTGCGAGCGACTCGGCGAAGATGCGGTGATCGTCCACCACGAGAACCCGGATGCGAACCACAGAACCCCCAAGGGTCGGGGAACGGACAACTGCGGGTACGGCGCCCGGACCGGGTGATCCGCAGCTGCCGCGGCCGCCGCCGTGACACCTCTGCACTACCCCGGAGCGGACGTCGTACCCGACTCGTCTCGACCCCTGAATCAACACCGGCCCCCACCGGTGTCACGCATCAGCGTAGGGCCGGGGGCGGGGTGTGGTTGGCCGAATAGCAGAAGTTTTCCGAGCCATTTTCCGGTGCGTCGCCCTGTGAGCGCCCTGTGGGTGGCCGGAAGTTGCCCCTGCCCCGGGGCCGGAATCCCGTTTCCGCTTCAGCCCGTGCCACCGGCAGATGCGCGGGGGACATTTCACGCAGCGTGCGCACGCCGGGCGCCCGCGCACAGCGCCCCGCCCCGGCGCGCGGCACCCCACCCCGCGCCCCACCGAACGGACACGCGAAAGCCGCCACCGGGTGCGGTGACGGCTCACGTGTTCGCGTGGTGCGGCTCGGGCCGGGCGCCGGCCCGGCTCAGCGCTGGGCGAAGGCCCAGGCGTCCGCGACGATGCCCGCGAGGTCCGGGCGCGACGGCGTCCAGCCGAGGCGGGCCTTGGCGTTGGCCGCGGAGGCGACCAGGACCGCCGGGTCACCGGCCCGGCGCGGGGCCACGACCTCGGGGATCGGGTGCCCGGTCACCTTGCGGACGGTCTCGATGACCTCGCGCACCGAGAAGCCGCTGCCGTTGCCCAGGTTGCAGATCAGGTGCTCGCCGGTCGCGGGGACGGCCACGGCGGCCAGGTGCGCCTCGGCGAGGTCCGCGACGTGGATGTAGTCGCGCACGCAGGTGCCGTCCGGCGTCGGGTAGTCCTCGCCGAACACCGAGATCGACTCCCGCTGCCCCAGCGCCACCTGGAGCACCAGCGGGATCAGGTGCGTCTCGGGGTCGTGGCGCTCGCCGAACTCCTTGTACGCGCCCGCCACGTTGAAGTAGCGCAGCGAGACCGCCGTCAGGCCGTGCGCCGCGCACTCGCCGCTGATCATGTGGTCGACGGCCAGCTTCGAGGCGCCGTACGGGTTGGTCGGCTTGGTCACCGACTCCTCCGTCAGCAGCCCCTCGGTGGGCTCCCCGTAGGTCGCGGCGGTGGAGGAGAAGACGAGCTTCTTCACCCCCGCCTCGCGCATCGCGGTGAGCAGCGCGAGCGTGCCGCCGACGTTGTTGTCCCAGTACTTGCCCGGGTTCACGACGGACTCGCCGACCTGCGAGTAGGCCGCGAAGTGCAGCACCGCGTCGAAGGAGGGGTCGAGGTGGCGGGCGGCGTCCTGGATCCGGCCGTGGACGAGGGTGGCGCCCCGCGGGACGCCCGCCTCGAAGCCGGTGGAGAGGTCGTCGAGGATGGTGACCTCGTGTCCGGCTTCCAGGAGATGGGCCGCGACGACACTGCCCACGTATCCGGCGCCACCGGTGACCAGGTACTTGCTCACTCGCCTACTACCTCTCGAAGTCGCACGGCCGCACACACGCGCGACCCGTTCCCCCCTGGCTTACCCGATTCCGTGCCCACGGGGAAATCGGTGCCGCCGGGCCGGGGGCCGGGCGCCACGTCGACGACAGGGCCTACGGGCGGGCCGCGCGGTCGAGGAGCCCGGTACGGGCGGCCAGCGCGGCCGCCTCCAGCCGCGAGCCCACGCCGAGCTTCATCAGCACCCGCTGGACGTGCGTGCGCGCGGTGCTCGGGGCGATCGCCATGCCGGCCGCGATCAGCCGGGTGTCCTCGCCCTCGGCGACCCGGACCAGCACCTCGACCTCGCGCGGGGTGAGCAGGCGCAGCAGCCTGCTGCCCTCGTCGTCGGGCTGGGTGGTGGGGTTGAGCAGTTCCGCGAAGGCCCCCTGGAGCAGCTGCGGCGACACCGCGGCCTCTCCGGCCCGCGCCTTGGCCAGGGCCCGCTCCACGCCTTCGATCCGCTCGTCCTGGCGTACGTACCCGCAGGCGCCCGCGGCGAAGGCGGCGGCGATCCCGCGGGGGCTGGGCACGGGCCCCAGCACGACGACGGCGATCTGCGGTCTCTCGCGCCGGATCCGCACGATGGGTTCGAAGATCCCCGGCTCGGCGGGGGTGGCGGTGCCGAACAGGCACACCTCGGGGGCGCGGCTGATCACCAGCTCGGCCGCCCCGGCCGCCGGGGCGGCCGCGGCCAGCACCCGGTGCCCGCGCAGCTTCAGCGCCGAGGCGAGCGCCTCGGCCAGCAGCCGGTGATCGTCGACGACCATGACCCGTACGCCCATTGCGGCGCTCACCCCCGACCCTTCTGCCCCGGCAAGCTACACGCTTGTTCGACGCCGCGAGGTGGATACGGAACAGAAGCCCCCGTCAGTGGGCGCCGGCCCCCTGGGCCTTGACATCGGCCACGAAGGCCGAGAACGCGGCGACGGAGAACCCGAGGACGGGGCCGTCGGGGTTCTTGGAGTCCCGCACCGGGACCGCCTCGCCGCGGGCGGGAAAGCCGACGCCGACCTCGACACAGTCGCCGCCGTTGTCGCTGTAGGAGGACTTGTGCCAGTCGAGGGCGACCTCGACACAGTTGCCGCCGTTGTTGCTGTACGAGGACCTGTACCAGCGAGGTTCGGTCGTCACGGGGTGCCCCTTCGCAGTTCGCCGATCATGGCCACGGACGTCGCTTGCGAGAGCGCTTCGGCCTGTAGTTGATGGTAGGCCGTCAGCATGGGCAGCACCGAAGGGCTTTCCCGGTCCAAGTGCCCGCGCATCTGGGACTCGGCGTAGGCGACCACGGCCCGGTCCGGCAGCGTCAGTAGATTCACCGGCAGGTCGAACGGCCGACGCTCCCCTATGTCGAAGGGGGCCACCTGGAGCACCGTGTTCGGCCGGGCGGCGAACTCCGCGAGCCGCTCCAGCTGGGCCGCCATGATCTCGGGGCCACCGACGCGTCGGCGGATGCAGCTCTCGTCCATCACCACGAACACCATCGGCGGCCGGGCTCGCTCCAGCGCCGCCTGCCGCTCCGCCAGGAATGCGACCCGCTCGGCCGCGTATTCGGTGGTGATGGCGCCCCGCTGCACCGCGCTGTTCGCCAGCACCTGCGCATACTCCGGGGTCTGCAACAGCCCGGGGATGATGCCGATCTCGTACAGCCGGATCTCGACGGCCCGGCCCTCGTAGCCGACGTACTCCTGGAAGCCCTCCAGTAGCGCGCCGTGCCGCAGCTCGCGCCACGCGCGCTCGAACGCGTCGCCCCCGCCGAACGCACGGTCCGTACTGCGCGCAAACCGCAGGGTCGGCGGTTTGCGGCCGGTTTCCACCGCTGAGATGTGCTGGCTGGAGTACTCCGTGCGCTCGGCCAGCTCGTCCTGCGTCCAGCCCCGCGCTTCCCGGGCGCTGCGCAGGCGCGCTCCGAACGCTGCGCGCGGCGAGCTGTCCGGGTTCAACTCCTTGATGTTCAAGGGCCCTTCCTTCACATCCGGCAGGTTGAAGGGTTTCCGACTGTAGGCGAGCCTGACTCTCCCCGGTAGTGGTTCGGCTACGGAGAGGCATCAACCATGTCCCGAGAACGCCGCGTCTGCGGCGCACAGACCCTCCTGTTCAGCCCGGCCCTGATCGCCGCCCTGGACGCCCTCGGCCCCGGGCACGAGCCCTACCGGGACCTGATCCCCACACCCCTACCGATCCGGTGCACCCTCGAACACACCACGGGCCCGCACTGGGCCCTGCTCGTGGACAACCAGGCGCCGACGGCCCTATGGGCCCGCTGGCCGGAGGGCAGGTCCTGCCACGCGGTGTTCGTACGCCCCGACTGCCCCGTCGGAGACACCGACAGCGGCGCAGGGTGCAGCGAGTTCCAGTTCCACTCCGGCGGGCACACCTGGCAGCTCACCGACCCCGACCACGAGCGCTGGTCCACGACGGCCGCCACGCTCTACTGAAGGCTCCAAGGAAGAGGAGAGAAATGACCATGACTCCGGGCAATGACGGCGGCGACAAACTGCCGGGGACTCCGTACCCCGGCCCCCACCAGCCGCCGACTCCTGACGGTGGGCCCGGTGTCCCCAACCCGCCGAAGGAGTCCTAGCGGTGTCCGGCCGCACAGGCGAGCGGCGCCCCGAGCGGCACGCCGAGTTGAGGCGGATCCTCACGCAAGGGGGCGCGCTGCCCCCGGATTGGGAACCCGCCTTCGCCGCCGTCCCGCGTTCGTCGTTCCTGCCGGATCTCATCTGGCCCTTCGACATGGCGACGGGTCAGAGCGTCGCCGTGTCGCGGGCGGCGGAGCCGGAGGCCTGGTACGGCTACGCGGACGCGGACGTACCCGTGGTCACGCAGTGGGACGACGGAGCACACACAGGGCCGGAGCCGGGACAGGTCTCCACCAGTTCGGCGTCCATGCCGAGCGTGGTCTTCCGGATGCTCCGGGACCTGGACCTGCGGCCCGGCGACCGGGTGCTGGAGATCGGGACGGGCACCGGATGGAACGCCGCGCTGCTCGCACATCGGACCGGTGCCCGGAACGTCGTCACCGTGGAGCTCGATCCCGCCGTCGCGGCCGGGGCGCGTACCGCGCTCACCGCGTTCGGGGCGTCCGTCCGGGTCGTGACCGGCGACGGGCTCAAGGGCCACCCCGAGGGGGGCCCGTACGAGCGGATCATCGCGACCTGCGGTTTCCGCGAACTTCCCTTCGCGTGGGTCGACCAGTGCGAGCCGGGCGGGATCATCGTGGCGCCGTGGGGAACCCACTACGGCAACGGCGACGCCGTGGCCCGGCTCACGGTCGCGGACGACGGCGCGAGTGCCGGCGGCAGGTTCACCGGGCCGGTCGAGTTCATGAAGGCGCGCGCCCAACGGCTGCCGCCCGTCGTGCACGGCGACTACGTCACGGACGGGGTGGACGGCCACGACAAGTCGTCCACCAGCTGCACCGAGGAGGAGTTCCTGGGAGAGCGCTTCAGCCCCCAGCGGTTCACCCTGGGGCTCAGGCTGCGTGAGTGCGTGCACGTGGTCGCGGAGAAACGCGACGGCGCCCGGCCCGTGTGGTTCTACGGACTCGGCGACCGGTCGTGGGCCTGCGTGCTGTTCCGCGAGGGAGCCACGGCGACGGTCTGGCAGTCCGGCTCCCGTCGGCTGTGGGACGAGGCCGCATCGGCGTACGCCTGGTGGACGGAGCAGGGCAGGCCCGGTCACGAGCGCTTCGGCCTCACCCTCACGGCGGCCGGGCAGGACGTGTGGCTGGACGATCCGGCTGGGTCCTGGCCCGTGTGACAGCGGGCTCCGAGGACTGAGACGCTGTTCTCCCGCGCGGTAGGGGCCGCGCGCGCTCAGGCCGCGCCGGTGAAGACGTATGCCGTCATCGGGCCGGTGACCGGGCCCGGGCCCAGGCGGGCCGTCGTTTCCGCGATGACGACGGACCGCTCGGCCGCACCGCCGCCGCGCTCCTCGAAGGCCGCCCGTACCGGGCTCCCGGTGAGGAACCCGGTGGCGACGTCGGCGGCCGAGGCGGCCCGGCCCTCCAGGGTCAACTCGTACTGCTCCTCGACGGTGAACCCGGCGGCCGTCAGGTCGGCGGCCACGGCGGCGGGGTCGGCGTAGCCGTGCGGGACCGCGGGGAGGAAGCGCGGCGGGTCGTCGGGGAAGGCCCGCTCCAGCCCGGCCTGCACCGCGGCGTCGAAGGCGTGCGCGGCGATCGGGCCCCAGGTGCTGAAGAGGAACCGGCCGCCCGGGGCCAGCACCCGGCGGACGTCGGTGAAGGCCGCGACCCGGTCGGGGAAGAACATCACGCCGAACTGGCACACAACCAGGTCGAAGCCGCCGTCCGGGAACGGCAGCCGCTGCGCGTCGGCCTGCCGCCACACCGCGCCCGGGGCCCGGGACGACCCGAAGCCGACCATGGCGTCGTTCAGGTCGGTGGCCGTCACCTCGGCCGACGGCGCCGCGGCCAGCAGTTCCGAGGTCAAGGCGCCCGTGCCCGCGGCCAGTTCGAGGACCCGCCGGGGCCGCAGGGCCGCCGCCCGGGCGGCCAGATCCACGGCGAAGGGCCGGAAGAGCACCGGCACCAGGTACCGCTCGTAGGCCTCCGGCATGGACTCGGACCACAGCCGATCGGCGTCGCTTCCCGTCACCGCGCCACGGTAACGCCGCCCCGGACCACCGCCCGACCGGCACGCCAAAGCCCCCCGGGGGAAAGTGATTCCCTTCGGGGGGCCGGCTCACCGCTTCCGCGCGCGGTCCGCTGTCAGCCCGTCGTCAGCCCGTCGTGAAGGAGACGAACAGGTACTGCGGGTCGGTCCTCCCCGAGTAGGGCTTGCTGATCAGCGTCTGGGACATGAAGAACCGGCCGTTGTGGTAGCGGAGTTCGGCGCCGTCGATCGAGAAGCTGTTCTCCGGGCGGCTGAAGCTCTTGTCCGCCGGCATCTCCATGAGGAGGGTTTCCTTCATGGTCGTGCCGTCGAGGCTGACGATCTGTCCGCCCTTGTTGTAGGGCGGTGCCTTGTAGGCGATGACGTTCGGCCCGTCCATGCGCAGCGGCATGATCGTGTAGCCCTCGCCGGAGTCGGCGTGGTCGGTGGTCTGCTTGCCCGTGGCCAGGTCGAAGGAGAGCAGCTCGTTGATGCGGGTGCTGTTGTCCTTGCCCGCGTGCTGGATGGAGGGCATGTAGACCTTGCCGTTGCCGACGACGATCTTCTTGCACTCCTCGACCTCGGTGGCCGGGCACCGGACCTCGTAGTTGCCGGAGGAGACCGGGATGCGTGTCTTCAGCGCGCCCGCGTCGTCGAGGACGAAGAGGTCGCTGAGCGCGCTGCCGCCCTTGGCCGCGCCGCCGACGTTGGCGCCGACGATCAGGGGCTTGGTGGAGATGATGCTGGCGTACTCGATGCCCTGGGACAGCTTGTACGAGGACTTGGGCGCCCCGGTGGTCGGGTCGAGGCTCTGGGCCAGGAGGTACTGGCTGCCGTACGGGCCGCACTTGCGGATGACGGCGAGGGCTTCGCCGCCGCCGTAGCCCATGTCGTAGCAGCCGTCGGTGTCGCCGACCTTGGCGGGCCACAGGTTCTTGCCGTCGGCGAGGTTCCATCCGGCGCCGCCCTGGAGGCCGCCCGCCGCGACGGTGTTCCCGCTGAGGGTGACCTCCTTGAACTCCACCGGCCGGTCGCCGCTGGTGGCGGCCTTGATGGTGGTGGACCAGAGCAGCCTGCCCGCGTTCAGGTCGATGGCGCCGATCTGGTTGCACCGGGGGTACTTGTTGGCGTCGCTGGCCGGACCCTCCTTGAAGAGGATCGCGCTCTTGCCGTCGGTGATGTTCCGGGTGGCACCGCAGATCTCGGCCGGGAGCGGGAGCGACCACTTCTGGGCGCCGGTGTTCACGTCGTAGCCGACGATCTTGCCCACGTCCGACTTCACGTAGAGGGAGTCGGTGATCCAGGAGCCCTCGACGTTCGCGAGGTCGGCGATCTGCGGCTGCGCCTGGTTGAGCAGCGTCTTCGCCTTGGTGCTGGCCGGGACCTTCTCGGTGCCGGTGCCGGCGGCGCCGGACTTGCCGTCGCCGGACGCGCCGCCGCTCTTGCCGTCGGTGGGACCGTTGCTGACGTCCTGCTTGCCGCCCTCGTCACCGGAGACGTACCAGAAGCCGCCGACGACGATCAGGGCGATGGCCACGAGCGCGGCGACGACGATGAGCACCTGGTTGCGCAGGTCGTTGCCGCCGCCACCGCTGCCGCCGCTCGCGGGCGGGACGTAGGCGGGCGCGGCCGGCGCGGCCTGCGGGTAGCCGTACGAGGGTGCCTGCTGCGGGTAGCCGTACGCCGCGCCCGGCGGCTGCTGCGGCGGCTGCTGCGGGGGCTGCGGGGGCTGCTGCGGCGGTACGGGCGGTGCGGCCGGCGGCGGCGCGTAGCCGCCCGGCGGCGGGTCCTGGGGCGCGCCGAAGCCGCCCGAGGGGGGCTGGTTCGGGGGCGGCGGGGTACTCATCGGGTGCTTCTGCCTCTCGTGGGCTGCCTGGTGGACGAACTGGCGGACACGGTCACTTGCCGAAGACCATCAAGAACTTCTCGTCCTTGCCCTCGCCGTTGAGGTGCGTGGAGGACATGAAGAGCCGGCCGTCCGCGAAGGCGATCTGCGGAGTGTAGAAGGAGTTCTCCAGCGGCGCGGCGGGCCCGGACGGGTTGTGCAGCACGGTGGTGGGCCGGCCGCCGCCGAGCGGGAGGGAGATGACCTCGCCGCCGGTCGCGCGGTCCGCGGCGCTGTTGTAGGCGTAGAGCTGCCCGCCCTCGGCCTTCAGCGGGACCAGGGTGCGCTTGTCGCCCGCCGGGGTGCGCCACTTGGGCTTGCCGGTGCCGAGGTCGAAGCCGACGAGTTCGTTGGAGACGCCCTCGGTGGGCAGGACGATGGTGTCGGAGGCGGCGTCGACGACGACGCCCCAGCAGTCCTGCAGGGGCCGGTCGAGAATGGGGTCGTCGCAGCGGGGCGTGAACTGGCCTTCGCCGCTGAGCTGCGAGCGCTGCTTGCCGTCGGGTCCGAGGACCATGATGGAGCGCTGGTTCTTGTCGCGCTGCTTGACGTCGACGACGAGCGGGTTCACGGAGTAGACCTTGCTGACCTTCCAGCCCGCGGGGAAGCGGTAGGTCCAGCTCTTCTGGCCGCTGACCGGGTCGGTGCCCTGGAGTTCCTCGGTGCCGTCGGCGCAGGCTGCGACGGCGACGATCTTCCCGTTGCCCGCCGCGTAGGAGCTGGGCGTGCAGCCCTCGGGGACGTTGCTGCCGAAGAGCCGGTCCCCGGTGCTCACCTTGAAGGCGCTGGCGGCGCCGAGGCGGCTGGCGGTGACGGTGTCACCGGCGATGGCGAGGGCGGGGGTGACCAGGATGTCGAACATCCCCTCCTTGGGGATCTCCTTGGTCCAGCCCTCCTTGCCGGTCTTGAGGTCGACCATCTTCAGCTGGTTGCAGGTCGCCTGACCGGACTCGCCGTTCATGAAGCCCACGACGATCTTGCTGTCGGCGGTGGTCTGGTAGGGGGTGCTGCAGACCTTGCCGGGGAAGTCGAGCTTCCACTTCTGCTTGCCGTCGCTGACGTCGAAGGCGATGAGCGACCGGTAGAAGGACTTGACGACGGCGCCGCCCACGATCCACTGGCCCGTGGCGTCCGCGCCGCCGCCGGGCAGCTCGGTGGAGTTCGTCTTCAGCCACAGGACCTTGCCCTCGCCGGGCTTGCGGCCGGAGTTGAGGTCGGGGGCGTCGGCCATGCCGTTGCCCCCCTTGCCGTCGCCCTTGTCGACGGACGGCGAGCCGGAGGGCTGCGGGGCGGGGGAGCCGCCGGCCGCGACCGGCTTCTTGCCGTCGCCGCCGTCGCCGGAGAACGCGAAGTACGCGCCGGTGCCGAGCACCAGCGCGACGACCACGGAGGCCGTGACGAGGAGCTGGGTCCGGCCCCGGGGCGCGGCGGGCGGCGGGGGCGGCGCGGTGGGCGGCTGCGGATAGCCGTATCCGGGCTGGCCGGGCTGCCCGGGCTGGGGCTGGTGCGCGTACGGGCCCTGCGGGGTCTGCTGGGTCGGCTGCTGCGCGTAGGGGTTGGCCCCCTGCGGCGGGAAACCGTAGGCGGACGGCGGCGGCGGGCCGGGCAGGTGTCCGTAACCGGGGGGTACAGGTGGCTGGTTCGGCGGCGTCGGCGGCGTCGGCGGCTCGGTCATCAGCTGTACCTTCGGGGTCGGTCGGGCGTGGGGGATGACCTTTGTATCACTGCGGGCGCACGCCCAACGGGCCGGTCCAGCCCCTGTACCCAAGGGAGGACCGGCCCGTGACTGGGTCGTTATCCGGCCAGTTGGCGTCCGGCTCCGCCGGAACCTACGCCTCCTCGGCCAGCTCCAGCCAGCGCATTTCCAACTCGTCCCGGTCCGAGATGAGTTCGCGCAGCTCCGCGTCGAGCTTCGCGACCTTGTCGAAGTCGGTGGCGTTCTCGGCGATCTGCGCGTGCAGGCTCGTCTCGCGGTCCGACATCTTGTTGAGCTGGCGCTCGATCTTCTGGAGTTCCTTCTTCGCGGCGCGCGCGTCGCCGGAGGAGGTCTTCTCCTTGACGGCGGCCGGCGCGGGCGCGGGCGACGCCTCGGCGATCATCCGCTGCCTGCGCTCCAGGTACTCGTCCAGGCCGCGCGGCAGCATCCGCAGGCTCCGGTCGCCGAGCAGCGCCATCACGGTGTCGGTGGTGCGCTCGATGAAGAACCGGTCGTGGGAGATCACGATCATCGACCCGGGCCAGCCGTCGAGGAGGTCCTCCAGCTGGGTGAGGGTCTCGATGTCGAGGTCGTTGGTGGGCTCGTCGAGGAAGAGGACGTTGGGCTCGTCCATCAGCAGGCGCAGGATCTGCAGGCGGCGGCGCTCACCGCCGGAGAGGTCTCCGACCGGCGTCCACTGCTTCTCCTTGGTGAAGCCGAACTGCTCGCAGAGCTGGCCCGCCGTCATCTCGCGGCCCTTGCCGAGGTCGACCCGGTCGCGCACGCGCTGTACGGCCTCCAGGACCCGCAGGGACGGGTCGAGCTCGCCGACCTCCTGCGAGAGGTAGGCGAGCCGGACGGTCTTGCCGACGGTCACCTTGCCCATCGCGGGCTGTACGTCGCCCTGCGTACGGGCGGCCTCGGCCAGCGCGCGCAGCAGCGAGGTCTTGCCCGCGCCGTTGACGCCGACCAGGCCGACGCGGTCGCCGGGGCCGAGGTGCCAGGTCAGGTGCTGGAGCAGGGTCTTGGGACCGGCCTGGACGGTGATGTCCTCCAGGTCGAAGACGGTCTTGCCCAGGCGCGCGTTGGCGAACTTCATCAGCTCGCTGGTGTCGCGCGGCGGCGGCACGTCGGCGATCAGCTCGTTGGCCGCCTCGATGCGGTAGCGCGGCTTGGAGGTCCGGGCGGGGGCGCCGCGGCGCAGCCAGGCCAGCTCCTTGCGCATCAGGTTCTGCCGCTTGGACTCCTCGGTCGCGGCGATGCGGTCGCGCTCGGCGCGGGCGAAGACGTAGTCGCTGTAGCCGCCCTCGTACTCGTGGACGTCACCGCGCTGCACGTCCCACATGCGGGTGCAGACCTGGTCGAGGAACCAGCGGTCGTGGGTGACGCAGACGAGCGCGGAGCGGCGCTCCTGGAGGTGGCGGGCCAGCCAGGAGATGCCCTCGACGTCGAGGTGGTTGGTGGGCTCGTCGAGGACGAGCAGTTCCTGGTCGGCGATCAGCAGCTGCGCGAGCGCGATCCGGCGGCGCTCGCCACCGGAGAGCGGGCCGATGACGGTGTCCAGACCCTGCTCGAAGCCCGGCAGGTGCAGGCCGCCGAAGAGGCCGGTGAGCACGTCGCGGATCTTCGCGTTGCCCGCCCACTCGTGGTCGGCCATGTCGCCGATGATCTCGTGGCGGACGGTGGCGGTGGGATCGAGGGAGTCGTGCTGCGTGAGCACGCCCATCCGCAGGCCGCCGTTCTGGGTGACCCGGCCGGTGTCGGGTTCCTCCAGTTTCGCGAGCATCCGGATGAGGGTGGTCTTGCCGTCGCCGTTGCGTCCGACGACACCGATCCGGTCCCCCTCGGACACGCCGAGGGAGATGCCGTCGAGCAGGGTACGGGTTCCGTACACCTTGCTGACTGCCTCGACATTGACCAGATTGACGGCCATCAGACGCGCTCCAGGGAAAGGGGTGGATCAGCCCCTCACCCTAACCTTCCCGGCCGGGCCCGACCGCTGCGCGAGCGGCCGGGCGGGCGCCGGGGGGTGCGTACGGCCTCAGTGGCGGGTGGCGCCCGGGGCCGGGGAGGTCGCCACCCGGGTGGCGCGGCAGGTGCCGGAGGCGGCCAGGGCCTCGGCGACCTTCACCGCGGCTTCGGGGTCCCGGACCAGGAAGGCGGTCGTCGGACCGGAGCCCGAGACGAGGGCGGCCAGCGCCCCGGCCTCCAGGCCCGCGTCCAGCGTCCGCCCGAGCCCCGGGCGCAGCGAGAGCGCCGCGGGCTGGAGGTCGTTGGCCAGGGTCGCGGCCAGCGCGTCCGGGTCCCCGGCGGCCAGCGCGGCCAGCAGCGCCGCCGAGGCCTCCGGGACGGGGATCTCCGTACCGGCCTCGGCGGCCAGCCGGTCGAACTCGCGGAAGACCGCCGGGGTCGACAGTCCCCCGTCCGCGACGGCGAACACCCAGTGGAAGATCCCGGACTCCAGCGGGGCGAGCTGCTCCCCGCGTCCGGTGCCGAGCGCGGCGCCGCCGACCAGGCTGAACGGAACGTCGCTGCCGAGCTCGGCGCAGATCTCCAGCAGCTCGGCGGGCGTGCTCCGCAGGTCCCACAGCAGGTCGCAGGCGAGGAGCGCGCCCGCGCCGTCGGCGCTGCCGCCCGCCATGCCGCCCGCGACGGGGATGTTCTTCGCGATGTGGAGGTGGACGGCGGGGTCCAGGCCGTGCCGGGCGGCGAGCAGCTCGGCCGCCCGCGCCGCCAGGTTCGTCCGGTCCAGGGGGACCTGGTCGGCGTCGGGGCCGGAGCAGGTGACCGTCAGGGTGTCGGCCGGGGTGGCCGTCACCTCGTCGTACAGGGAGACGGCCAGGAAGACGTTGGCGAGGTCGTGGAAGCCGTCGGGGCGGGCCGCGCCCACCGCCAGCTGCGCGTTCACCTTCGCGGGGACGCGGACCGTGACGCCGGGGGCGCCCGCCGCCGGGGCGCCGCTCACAGGGCCGCCCGCTCGGCCACCGGCTTGTTCTCCGCGATCCGCGCGAACTCCTCGACCGTCAGCCCCTCGCCGCGGGCCTGCGGCGAGATCCCGGCCGCGACGAGCGCGCTCTCGGCGCCCGCGGGGGATCCGGCCCAGCCGGCCAGCGCGGCCCGCAGGGTCTTGCGGCGCTGCGCGAACGCGGCGTCGACGACCGCGAAGACCTCCCGCCTGGTGGCGGTGGTCTTGACCGGCTCGGCCCGCCGGACCAGCGAGACGAGCCCGGAGTCGACGTTCGGCGCGGGCCAGAAGACGTTGCGGCCGATGGATCCGGCGCGCTTGACGTCGGCGTACCAGGCGGCCTTGACCGAGGGCACGCCGTAGACCTTGTTGCCGGGCTTGGCGGCGAGCCGGTCGGCGACCTCGGCCTGCACCATGACCAGCGTCCGCTCGATGCTCGGGAAGCGCTCGAGCATGGTCAGCAGCACCGGCACGGCCACGTTGTACGGCAGGTTGGCGACCAGCGCGGTCGGCGCCGGGCCGGGCAGTTCCGTCACGAGCATCGCATCGGAGTGCACCAGCGCGAAGCGGTCGGCGCGCGCGGGCATCCGGGCCTCGATGGTGGCGGGCAGCGCGGCGGCCAGTACGTCGTCGATCTCGACGGCGGTGACCCGGTCGGCGGCCTCCAGCAGGGCCAGCGTCAGCGAACCCAGCCCCGGACCGACTTCGACGACGACGTCGTCGGGGCGCACCTCGGCGGTGCGGACGATCCGGCGCACGGTGTTGGCGTCGATGACGAAGTTCTGGCCCTTCTGCTTCGTCGGCCGGACGCCGAGGACGGCCGCCAGCTCCCGGATGTCGGCCGCGCCGAACAGCGCGTCGGGGGCCTGCGCCGGGGCGCTGTCCTGCGCGTCGATGCCGTCCAGCTTCTCGTTGCCGTCCTGCTTCTCGTTGCCGTGCTCTGCGGTGTCGTGCTCTGCGGTGCTCACCGGTAAAGCCTACGGCCGCAGTGGGGCCAGGGACTCGCCCCCCGCTGCACGTAGAGCTTCTTGGCCCGGTACGTCTGCTCCGCGCCCGGTGCCTCCTGGGGCCGGCCGCTGCCGCCGAGGCTCTGCCAGGTCTGTACGTCGAACTGGTAGAGCCCGCCGTAGGTGCCGGAGGAGTCGGTGGCCGAGGCCCGGCCGCCGGACTCGCACTGGGCCAGCGCTCCCCAGTCCAGGCCGTCGGCCCCGGCGACCGAGGAGGGCAGCGGCCGGGTGCCGACCTTGACCAGCTGCGAGACGGGTTCGCGCAGGGTCTCCTCGGCGATCCGGCGGGGTTTCTGGCGCACGCCGTTGACGATGCGCAGGCTGTAGGTGACCCGGCGGGCGCCGGGGCGGCCGGCCCGCTCGACCACTTCGGTCCCGGCGAACTGCTCCGGGTCCTTGACCCGCTCGACCTCGTACGGGATGCGCTCCTCGCGGACCTCGCGGGTCCCGGTGATGCGCAGCACGGTGACGGTCTGGCCGTCGCGGGGGAAGGCGCCGGGCGGCACGGAGGTGGTGTCCTGGGCGTGCAGGGTGATCCCGGCCTGGTCGAGGGCCTCCTGGACGGTGGCGGCGTTGGTGCGGATGGTGCGTTCGCGGCCGTCGGCCATGAAGGTGACGCTGCGTTCGGTGCGCACGCTGAGGGTGAGGCCGCGGCGCGGGACGGGGGTCGCGCGGGCGGCGGAGAGGTAGGCGCCCTCCACGCGGACGCCGAGCTGGCGCAGCGCGCCCTCCACGGTGGCGGCGGTGGTCCACACCTGGCGGCTGCGGCCGTCGAGGGTGAGCTGGAGGGGGCGCCCGTAGCGGACGACGATCTCGTCGCCGTCGTCGAGGGCGGTGGCCCGGCCGGGGGCGACGAGGTCGTGGTCCCCGACGCCGAGGCCCTCGGCGGCGAGCAGTTCGTCCACGTCGTCGGCGAAGGTGTGCAGGGTACGGGGTACGCCGTCCACCGTGAGCCGGACCGCCTTGTCGGCGGCGACGAAGGCGGTGGTGCCGCCCGCGAGGAAGGCGACGACCAGGGCCTGCGGGACGATCCGGCGCCAGCTCCCGGCCGTGCCGCGCCCGGCCTTGGCCCCGCGCCGCGCCCGTGTGGCGGGTGCCCCGCCCCGTCTGCTCCGCCGGCCGCCACCGCCACCGCCACCGCCCGGCTCGGGCCGGGGGGCGGCGGTACCGGGGCCGGTGCCGGTGTCTGGGCCGGCGTCGGGGTCTGGGCCCGCGTCGGGGTCGGCCTCCGGCCAGGCCGTGCCGGGCGCGTCGGCGTGCGGGTGGGGGTGCGGGGCCAGGGCGTCCAGCGCGGCCAGCGCGGCCGCGGCCCCCGGGGCGTCCGGGTCGGGCCACGGCGGCTGCGGCCCGGAAGGCGCGTAGTCGGCGTAGGGGTCCGGGTCCGTGGCGGGGTCCGGGTACGGGGCCGTGTAGGCGTCCGGCCAGGCCGTGCCGACGGCGGCCGCCGGGGCGCGGTCGGCGGCGCCGACGGGCGCGGGGGA
>NZ_JBEOXE010000079.1:0-32932 GCF_040296485.1 Streptomyces sp. NPDC002138
ATACGGAAACCCCGCAGCTTGATCTGGTCATCGGTGCGGCCCAGGAACTCCAGCCGGCCCTCACCCCGCTCGTCGTACTGCCAACGCCCCAGGTCCCCCGTGCGGTACATCCGCGCACCCGGCTCACCGAACGGATCCGGCACGAACCGCTCGGCCGTCAGACCCGGACGCCCCAGATACCCACGGGCCAGTCCGGCACCCGCGATGAACAGCTCGCCCGGAACGCCGGGCGGCACCTGCCGCAGTGACCCGTCCAGCACCTGGACCCGCATGTTGTCCAGCGGCCGGCCGATCGGCACGGTGGCGCCGAGCGCGTCCCCGGCGGTGATCGGGTGCCGGGTCGCGAAGACGGTGGTCTCGGTCGGGCCGTAGCCGTCGACCACGCGCAGCCCCGGGTGGACGGCGAGCACGCGGCGGACCGCGGCCGCCGGGACCACGTCTCCCCCGGTCATCACCTCGCGGACGCCGGCCAGGCTCTGGGGCGCGTCCTCGGCGAGCAGCCGGAACAGACCGGCGGTCAGCCAGAGCGCGGTGACCCGGTGCTCGGTGACCAGTCGCCCGATCCGCTCGGCGTCCAGGTCACCGGCGGGCGCGACCACGACCTCGCCGCCGCTCAGCAGCGGCACCCACAGCTCGTAGGTGGACGCGTCGAAGGCCTGCGGGGAGTGGAAGAGCACCCGCTCGTGGGCGCCGTGCCGCTGCCACCAGCGGTCGGCGGCCAGCGCGGCCACGTCCGCATGGGTGACGGCGACGCCCTTGGGGGTGCCGGTGGACCCGGAGGTGTACATCACGTACGCGAGCCGGTCCGGCTGGACGGCCGGGAGCGGCGGGACCGGGCGGGCGGCGGTGTCCGGCAGCGGGGCGCTGACGTCCACCACCCGCATTCCGGCCGCGGCCAGGGCCCGGACGAACGGGAGGTCCCGGGTGGTGGCGTCCACCAGCAGCAGATCGGCGCCGGTGTCGGCCAGTACGAAGGCCATCCGCTCGTCGGGCCAGCTGTCGGAGAGCGGCACGTACGCGCTGCCCGCCCGCACCACGGCGAGCGTGGCGATCACCAGATCGGCCGAGCGCCGCATGAGGAGGGCGACCCGGCGTTCCCCACCCGCCCCGAGGGCCCCCAGGTGGCGGGCGAGGCGGTCGGTGACGGTGCCGAGCTGGGCGTAGCCGAGGGTATCGGTCCCGCAGACGACGGCGGGGGCGTCCGGGGTGCGGGCGACCTGGGCGGCGAACAGCTCCGGCAGGGCGGCGGCGGGCAGCGGGCGGACGGCTCCGGTGGCCAGCCCGGCCAGTTCGGCGCGGCCGGTCGCCCCCAGCAGGTCGATGTCGTGGAGGGGGGTGTCGGGGTGGTCGGCGGCGCTGGTCAGGATCCGCTGGAACTGCTCGGCGAGCCGCGCGATGGTGGCGGGCTCGAAGAGGTCGGCGGCGTACTCGATGGTCACGGTCAGCCCGCCCGGAGCGCCGTCGGCGCTCTCGTGCTCGATGACGGTGAAGGACAGGTCGAACTTCGCCGCGCTCTCGAACTCGACGTCCTGGATTGCCTGTTCGGCCCCTGCGCCCGCCGCCTTGTTGAGGGTGAGGACGGTCTGGAAGAGCGGGTGGCGGTGCGGGGCGCGGCGCGGGTTGAGCGCCTCGACGATGCGCTCGAAGGGCAGGTCCTGGTGGGAGAGCGCCGCGAGGTTCACGTCGCGGGTGCGACGCAGCAGCTCGGTGTGGGTCGGATTGCCGCCCGTGTCCGTGCGCAGCACCAGCGTGTTGACGAAGAACCCGATCAGCTGGTCCAGGTCACGGTGCGTACGGCCCGCGGTCGGCGTGCCGATGGGCAGGTCGGTTCCGGCGCCATTGCGCGTCAGCAGCACCGCGAGGGCCGCGTGCACGGAGTGGAAGAGGGTGGCCCGGTGACTGCGGGCATGGGCGGTGAGCTTGTGGTGGACCATGCGGTCCGTGTGCGTGGTGTGGACGCGCGCCCGGTGGGTCGGGTGGGCCGGCCGGGAGTGGTCGGCGGGCAGCGCGATCTCCTCCGGCAGACCGTCCAGTTCGGCCGTCCAGTGCGCCAGCTGCTGGTGCAGCGGGGTACCGGCGCTGTCGGGGTCGCCCAGGTGCTCGTGCTGCCAGAGCGCGAAGTCCGCGTACTGCACCGGCAGCGGCGCCCACCCCGGGACCTCCCCCAGGACCCGCGCCCGGTATGCGGCGGTCAGGTCTTCCGTCAGCGGACGCATCGAGAGACCGTCACCGGCGATGTGGTGCAGCACCAGGACCAACAGGTGGTCCTCCGGCGCCAGCGTGAACAGCGCCGCGCGCAGCGGGAGTTCACTGGCGAGGTCGAAGGGCTGTGCGGAGACCTCGGCGATCCGCGCCCGGGCACCGTCCTCGTCCGTCTCGGCCAGGCCGAGCGGTACGAGCCCCGGGGCGGCGGCCAGGATCAGCTGGCACGGCTCACCGCCCGTCTCCGGGAACACCGTCCGCAGGGTCTCGTGCCGCTCCAGTACGTCGTCCAGCGCGGCCCGCAGCGCGACGGCGTCCACCGCCTCCGTCAGCCGCAGCACCACCGGCATCGTGTACGCGCTGGCCTCGCCCTCCATCCCGTTGAGGAACCGGAGCCGGCGCTGGGCGAAGGAGAGCGGCAGGACCTCCGGGCGCTCCGCCCTGACCAGGGGCGGCAGCGCGGTGGCGGGCAGGGCCCGGCCCAGCCGCTCGGCCAGCGCCGCCACCGTCGGCGCCTCGAACACGTCACGGACCCCCACCTCCGCGCCCAGCTCGGCCCGCACCACCGCGACCAGCCGCATCGCCAGCAGCGAGTGACCGCCGAGGTCGAAGAAGCTGTCGTCGATGCCCGGCTCCCGCTCGGCGCCCAGCACCTCGGCGAAGATCCGGCACAGGGCGGCCTCCCGCGCGTCGCGCGCGGGCCGGCCCGCCCCCTCCTGGAGCGGCGGCGCCGGCAGGGCGCGCCGGTCCAGCTTGTTGTGCGCGGTGAGCGGCAGCGCCTCGAGCGCCACCAGCGCGGACGGCACCATGTAGCCGGGCAGCGTCTTCGCCAACTCGCCGCGCAGGGCGGCCTGGTCGATCTCGGCTCCGGGCATGGGGACGAGGTAGCCGACGAGCTGCCGGTCGCCGGGGCGGTCCTCGCGGACCACCGCGGCGGCCGCCGCGACCGGTGCCAGCGCGGCCAAGGCCGCTTCCACCTCGCCGAGTTCGATCCGGAAGCCGCGGATCTTCACCTGGTCGTCCAGGCGTCCGAGGAACTCGATGGCGCCGTCCGGCAGTCGGCGGGTCAGGTCGCCGGTGCGGTACATCCGGGCGCCGGGCCGGCCGAAGGGGTCCGGCACGAACCGCTCGGCGGTCAGGCCCGGGCGGCCCAGGTAGCCCCGGGTGACTTGAGCGCCGCCGATGAACAGCTCGCCCGGCACCCCGACCGGTACCGGCTCGCCCCGGCCGTCCAGTACGTACGCCCGGACGTTGCCCAGCGGCCGGCCGATCGGCACGGTGGAGCCTGCGGCGAGTTCGGCCGCGCGCGGGCGGTGGGTGGTGACGCCGACCGTGGTCTCGGTCGGCCCGTAGTGGTTGAGGACCTCGCATCCGGCCCGGCCCAGCAGTTCGCTCACGAAGCCGCTGGTCGAGCCCTCGCCGCCGAGGATCAGGCCGCGGCGGGGCAGCACCCGGTGTGCGGCGCCCGGTCCTTCCAGCGCCGCCAGGTGCGAGGGGCTGATCTTGAGGTAGTCGATCGCGTGCTCGGCGAAGTAGGCGGCCAGCAGCCGCCCGTCGGAGGCGGTGTCGGCGTCCACCATGTGCAGCGTGCCGCCGCCCAGGAGCGCGGAGGCGAGGACGGTGACGCAGGAGTCGAAGGTGAACGGCTGCACCATCGCGTACCCGGCCGCTTCCAGGCCCAGCGCGGACCCCACCGCGGTGTGGTAGTTGAGGACCTGCCGGTGCTCGACGACGACGCCCTTGGGGCGGCCGGTGGAGCCGGAGGTGAAGAGTACGTAGGCCGCCTGGCCCGGGTCCACGGCCACCTCGGGGGCGGTGTCGGGCAGGGCGTCGAGGGCGAGTTCCTCGACGGCGACGGCGCGCGCGCCGGACGGCAGCCGGTGGGCGAGGGCGGCGCGGGTGATCACCACGGGGGCGGCGGTGTCGGCGAGCATCATCGCCATCCGCTCCTGCGGCTGGGCCGGGTCCACCGGCACGTAGCAGCCGCCGGCCTTGAGGACGGCGAGCAGCGCGACCACGGTCCAGGCGCCGCGCTCCAGGCAGATGCCGACGGGGGTCTCGCTCGCCACGCCGAGCCCGCGCAGGTGGTGGGCCAGCCGGTTGGCCAGCCGGTCCAGTTCGGCGTAGCGGTGGGTGGCGTCGGCGCCGGTCACGGCGACGGCGTCCGGGGTGCGGGCGGCCTGCTCGGCGAAGCGGCCGTGGAAGGTCCCGGAGGGTACCTCGAGGGCGGTGGCGTTCCAGGTGTCCAGCAGCAGCGTGCGTTCGTCGCCGGTCAGCAGGGGCAGTCGGCCGACCGCGCGGTGCGGGTCGGTGCAGACCTCGCGCAGCAGGGTGGCGTAGTGGGCGAGCAGGCGCTCGGCGGAGCGCTCCTCGTAGCGGTCGGTGCGGTGGACGAGGGTCAGCGTCAGGGTGGCACCGGTCTCCGAGACGGTGAAGGTCAGGTCCCGCTTGGCGTCGGCCGGGCCGGCGCCGTCCAGCGGGCGCAGGACCAGTTCGCCGGGGTCGGCGGCGTCCGGGGCGGTGTCCGGCGCGGCCTGGTCGAGGACCAGCATGGTGCGGGCCGGCCCGTCCGGCGAGCCGGCCCGCAGCTGTGCGGCCAGCTGCTCGAAGGGGACTTCCTGGTGCTGGAAGTCGCGGCGGGTGGTCTCGGTGGTCCGGTCCAGCAGCTCGGCGAAGGTGTGGTCCCCGGACACGTCGCCGCGCAGCAGCAGGGTGTTGACGAAGCAGCCGATCAGGCCTTCCAGCTCGCTGCGGCCGCGGCCGCCCACGGGGGTGGCGACCACCGGGTCGGGCCCGCCGCCGTACCGGTGCAGGAGCACGTGGAGCGCCGCCAGGGACACCGTGAAGAGGGTGGTGCGGTGGCGGGCGGCCAGGGCGCGCAGGCCGGCCGCGACCTCGGCGGGCAGTTCCAGGCTGTGCGTGCCCGCTGCCGGGGCGCCTTCCGGGCGGCCGGTGGCGGTGGGGGGCGGCGGGGTGGCGGTCAGGCCGGCCAGCCGCTGCTGCCAGTAGTCGAGGCCCTCCTGGTGGGCGGCGCCGCCCTGGAGGCCGCGCTGCCAGGCGGCGAAGTCGCCGTACTGCACGGGCAGCGGCGGGAGGGCGGCCTCGGCGGGACCGTTCGCCAGCCGGTAGGCCGTCGCGGCCTCGGCCAGGAGGACGTTCACCGACCAGGCGTCGGCGGCGATGTGATGGATGGTCAGGAGCAGAACGTGTTCCGTCTCGCCGGTGCGCAGCAGCGCGGCCCGCAGCAGCGGCCCGGCCGCCAGGTCGAACGGAGTGTTCGCCTCCTCGGTGAGCCGGGCCCGCACCCGCGCCTCGGCCTCGTCGGCCGTCAGCGCCCGCAGGTCGGTCACCGGCAGCTCGAACGCCGCCTCGTCGTGCACCAGTTGGACGGGCAGCCCGTCGGATCCGGCGGCGAAGGTGGTGCGCAGCACCTCGTGCCGGGTGATGACCGTGCGGAACGCCCGGGCGAGGCGCCCGGCGTCGAGCGGGCCGGAGCAGGTCACCGCCATCGGCACGTTGTACGCGGCCGACTCCGGGGCGATCTGCTGGGCCAGCCAGATCTGCTCCTGGGTGAAGGACAGCGGCACCGGAGCCCCCGCCGGGCGGCGCGTCACACCGGCGGGCGCGGCCGGGCGGCCGGCCGACCGCTCGCGCAGCCGGGCTTCCAGCCGGGCCCGCAGCTCGGGCGACAGCTCGGCGATGCGGCGGGCGGTGTCGGCGGTGGTGGCGTCGGCGGCGATCTGGGTGGTGCTCACGGTGTTCTCCCGGAGAAGGTCAGGCGGGCCCTGGGGCCGTGGGGTGCGGGGTGGTGGTCTGTCGGCGGCGGACGGGGCCGACGGGTCCCGGTCAGAACAGGACGCGGGAGGCGGCGGTGGCCCGCGCGTCGCGGGACGTGCGCAGGTCGCGGGCGACGTTGACCCGCTTGAGCCAGCGGTCGGTGCCGTCGAAGCGCGCCGCGAAGGAGCTGCGGCCGTGCACCGCGCGGTAGTTGTCGACGAAGACGATCTCGCCGGAGGCCAGGGCCGCGCCGCCGAGGCGGCGGTCGATCTCGTCCGAGAGCCGCTGGAGGGCGCCGCGGGCCTCGGGGTCCAGCCGGTCGAGGTCCATGAAGTACGGGTCCAGGCACAGGTACGGGTCGGCCGGCGAGCCGAACAGCACGGGTACCGGGGCGGCGTCGTCGCGCATCCGCTTCAGCCGCTCGTACGCCGCGTCGAGCAGGTGCGTACCGCCCTCCAGGGGGCGGCCGGGGCCGGCGTCGAGCATCTGGAGGTGCGAGTTGTCGGGCAGCATGTAGAAGCGCGGCTCGGCCAGCACCCGCCGGTCCTCGGCGGAGATCTCCAGGTCCTGCACGCCGACGAAGGTGGTCGGCACCCGGTCGGGGTTGCGCAGGCAGAGCAGGCCCACGTAGTCGCCCCGGTAGGGGTGGAAGGCGTCCTCGACGTGCCAGAAGATGGTCTGGTTGCTGCCGGTGCCGATCTGCTCGTCCTCGTGGCCCTTGACCGGGAGGACGTCGTGCACCAGGTAGCCGTCCTGCTGGGTGGCCCAGGCGACCGGCTCGCCGAGGAGCGCCCCGCACAGCAGCAGGAAGATCTCCTCGCGCAGCGCCGGGGAGACCCCGGTGCGGTGCTGCCAGTGGGCCGGGGTGGCGCCGATGCGGTCCTGGTCGACGCGGTAGCCGGAGACCACGCAGGCTCCCGCCGGCTCGTGCAGCCGGAAGCCGGTCAGGAAGCGGCGCAGTGCGAGGGGCAACCGGTGGGACTGGAGGGTCAGTTCGTCCTGGAGGGTCTGGTCCTCGACGCTGTCGTGGCGCGCGGCCAGCTCGTCGAGCAGGACGGCGATCGCGTCGGCGTCGGCGGGGTCAAGGGTGAGGGCGTGCATGGGGTGGATCACCTCGGTCATCGGGTCTGCGGAGTGGGTCAGCGGGGTTCGGGGAGCAGCGCGGCGAGCCGGTCGAGTCCCGCGGTCAGCTCGTCGGCGGCGCCGCCGAAGCCGAGCCGGATGTGCCGCGGGGCGCCGAAGCAGACGCCCGGCACGACCAGCACGCCGTGCTCGCGGTCGAGCCGGTCGGCGAAGTCGGTCACGTCCGCCACCGTGGTCAGCTCGGGGAAGGCGGTGACCCCGCCGGCCGGGAGGTCGGCGCTCACCCGGTCCTTGTGGACGGCCAGCCAGTCGGCCAGCACCGCCCGGTTGGCGGTGGCCTGGGCCAGCCGGGGGTGCAGCAGGGCGTCGGCGTGCCGGACGGCGTGCGTGGCCACCGCTTCGACGAGCGGGGAGAGGGCGAGGCTGGTGTAGTCGCGGCGGCGCACGCAGCCGGCCAGGACCTCGGGCGCGGCGAGGGCCCAGCCGACCCGCAGGCCCGGCAGGCCGTACGCCTTGGAGAGGGTGCCGAAGGAGATCGCCCGGTCGTAGCGGGCGGTCGGGTCGGGCAGCGGCGGGCGGTCGTACACGAGGTGCTGGAAGGCGTTGTCCCAGGCGAGCCGGGCGCCGTGGCGGGCGCAGGTCTCGATGATCGCGGCCTGCTGGTCCGCGGTCACGGTGGCGCCGGTCGGGTTGTGCGGGAAGTTGACCACGACCATGGCGGTGTCCGGGCCGATCAGGGCCAGCAGTTCGTCCTCGTTGGTGACGACGCCGTCCTCGGTGCGCATCGCCCAGGGGACGATCCGGCAGCCCAGCGAGGCGGCCACCTCGACCAGCGCGTGGTAGGCCGGGGTCTGCACCACGACCTCGTCGCCGGGCTTCAGCAGGGCGTGCATGACCAGGTAGATCGCCTCGCTGGAGCCCTGGGTGGCGATCACCGAGCCGGGGTCGGTGCCGTGCCGCTCGGCGAGCGCGGCGCGCAGCGGTTCGCCGCCCAGGGAGTGGCTGTCGCGGAACATGACGTCGCCGAGCGAGGCGGCGCTGGTGCCGGCCAGGGCGAGGACCTGGTCGACGGTGTAGTTCTCGACACCGCTGCTGCTGATGTCGTAGGTGGTGGTGAAGTACCGCTCGCGGAGCCAGTCCTCCAGCAGGGCCGGGGCGATGGGCATGGGTTCCTCCAGTGGCCTGGGCGGCCGTGGTTCGAGGTGCGCGGGGGCGAGGTGCGCGGGCCGGGGCGGGGGGCGGGGCTCAGGTGGTGGTGAGGCCTTCCTCGGCCTCCAGCTCGGCGAGCAGCCGCAGCAGTTCGTCCGGGTCGGTCTCCTCGGCCTGGAGCTGCACGATCCGCAGGGCCAGCTCGGCCACGGTGGGCGCCTCGTAGAACACCCGCAGGGGCACCTCGACCCGGCAGGTCTCGCGGACCCGGGCGGCGAACCGGGCGGCCAGCAGCGAGTGCAGGCCCAGGTCGAAGAGGTTGTCGTGGACGCCCACGGCCGGCAGGCCGAGCAGCTCCCCGGCCAGCTCCGCGATCTCCGTCTCGGCGGGGGTGCGCGGGGCGACCGCGGCGGCGCCGGTCAGCTCGGCGCGGCCGGGCCGGGGCAGCGCGCCGCGGTCGAGCTTGCCGTTGCCGTTCAGCGGCAGCGCGGGCAGCAGCACGATCGAGGACGGCACCAGGTACTCGGGCAGCCGCTCGCGCAGCGCGGCGCGCAGCGCGAAGACGTCCGGCTCGGTGCCGGGGGCGGCCACCACGTAGCCGACCAGCCGCTTCTCGCCCGGCTCGTCCTCGCGGACCACCACCGCGGCGGCGCCGACCTCGGGCCGTTCGGCGAGCCGCGCCTCCACCTCGCCGGGCTCGATCCGGTGGCCGCGGATCTTCACCTGCTGGTCCGCGCGGCCGATGAACTCCACCTCCCCGTCGGCCCGGTGGCGCGCCAGGTCGCCGGTGCGGTAGAGCCGGGCGCCGGGCTCGCCGTACGGGTCCGGGACGAAGCGTTCGGCGGTCAGGCCGGGCCGGCCCAGGTAGCCGCGGGCCAGACCGGCGCCGCCCAGGTGGAGTTCGCCGGGGGAACCGATCGGTACGGGCGCTCCGGCCGGGTCCAGCAGGTAGACGGTGGTGTTGGCCAGCGGGCGGCCGATCGGCAGGCCGTCGCCGTCCACCGGGTCACCGTCGACGCGGCGGGTGGTCGAGGTGCAGGTCACCTCGGTCAGCCCGTACACGTGCACCAGCGGCACCCCGAGCCGCTGCCAGGCGGCCAGCCGGTCCCGGCGCACCCGCTCGCCGCCCATCGCGACGAACCGCAGGTCCGCCGGGAGGGCCGCGCCGGTGCGCTCCAGCTCCGCGGCCCAGTCGTGCCAGTAGGCGGTGGTCAGTTCCAGGCCGGTGATGCGGTGCTCGGCCAGGTAGCCGGTCAGGTCGACCCCGTCGGCCAGCAGCCGGGCACCGGGCAGGACCACGGTGGCGCCGGCGGCCAGGGCCGGGAACAGCTCCTCCAGCAGGACGTCGAAGCCGGTGGAGGCCAGTTGCAGGAAGCGGTCGCCGGGGGCCAGCCGGAACTCCTCGGCCATGGCGAGGGTGAAGTTGACCAGGCCCCGGTGGGTGAACATCGAGCCCTTGGGGGAACCGGTGGTGCCGGAGGTGAAGAAGACGCAGGCCAGCGCGGACGGCGGGGTCGCGGCTCCGGTCGTCGGGGCGTTCCCGTCCGGGGCGGCCGCCGTCTCGATCGGTGCGACCGGGACGCCGTCCAGGACGCCCCCGGCCTCCGTGCCGTCGCTGAGCACCAGCTGTGCGCCGGACAGCTCCAGCAGCAGGCGCAGCCGCTGTCCGGGGAGCGCCGGGTCGAGCGTGGTGAACGCCGCTCCCGCCTTGAGCACCCCGAGCAGGGCGGTGACCAGCTGGGGCGTCGGCGCCGCGTGGACCGCGACGACGCTCTCCGCGCCGATGCCGAGGGCGCGCAGCCGGGTGGCGCACCGCTCGGCCGCGGCCTCCAGCTCGGCGTAGCTGGTCGTGCGGCCCTCGTGCTCCAGCGCCGGGGCGCCGGGGGTGCGGGCCGCGGCCGCCGCGACCAGGTCGTGCAGGCCGCCGTGCGGGACGGGGCGGGCGGTGGCGTTCCAGTCGGTGAGCGCGGTACGGCGCTCCGCGGCGTCCAGGAGCGGGAGCCGGGACAGGGCGGTGTGCGGCGCGGCGGCTGCGGCCTCCAGCAGCACCGCGAAGCGGTGCGCCAGGCGGACGACGCTCCGCGCGTCGAACAGGTCTGTCGCGTACTCCACCGTGAAGGCGAGGCGGCCGTCGCGCTCGGCGGCGGTGAACATCAGGTCCATCAGGCAGGAGCCGGTCTGCGCGTCGACGGGTTCGACGTCCAGTCCCTCGAACCCGGCCCGGGGCGGGCGGGCGCTCTGCAGGGTCAGCATGGTCTGGAACACCGGGTGCCGGGCCGGGTCGCGCTCGGCTCCGACGGCGTCCAGCACCTGCTCGAAGGGCACGTCCTGGCAGTCGAGGTCGGCGAGCGCGCGGTCCCGGGTGCGCTCCAGCAGCTCGGCGAAGGCGGGGTCGCCGGACAGGTCGCCGCGCAGCGCCAGGCTGTTGACGAAGCAGCCCACCAGGCCGTCCAGTTCGCGCTGTCCGCGGCCCGCGACCGGGGTGCCGACGACCACGTCGTCGGAGCCGGACAGCCGTCCCAGCAGGGTCTGGTAGCCGGCGAGCAGCACCATGAACAGGGTGGCGCCGTGCCGGGCGCCGAGGGCGCGCAGCCGGTCGGTCAGCTCCGCGGGCAGGGTGAACTCATGGACCGCGCCGGCCAGGCTCGGGGTGGCGGGCCGGGGGCGGTCGGTGGGCAGTTCCAGGGCCGGCAGGGGCCCGGTCAGCCGCCCGCGCCAGTGCTCCAGCTGCGCGGTCCAGCGGCCCTCGGCGGCCCGGTCGGCCTGCCAGCGGGCGTAGTCGGCGTACTGGACGGGCAGGGGCGGCAGGTCGTGGCCGTCGTAGAGCGCGGCCAGGTCCTCGACCAGGACGCCCATCGACCAGCCGTCGAGCGCGATGTGGTGGATCACCAGGACCAGCAGGTGCTCGGCCGGGGCGGTGCGCAGCAGCAGGGCGCGCAGCGGTGCCTCGGCCGCCAGGTCGAAGGGGCGGGTGACGAAGGCGTCGACCAGGTCCTCGGCCCGCTCCCCGTCGGCGAGTTCGCGGACGGTCAGCGGGGCGTCGCCGGGCGGCAGGACACGCTGCTCCGGGGCGCCGTCCGTCTCGGGCAGCACCGTGCGCAGCACCTCGTGCCGGGCCATCAGCGCGCCCAGCGCGGCGGCCAGCGCCACCGGGTCCAGGTCGCCGCCGATCCGTACGGCGGTCGGCACGTGGTAGGCCGGGTTGCCGGGGGCGAAGCGGTCGAAGAGCCACATGCGCTGCTGGGCGAAGGAGAGCGGCAGGGGGCGGGAGCGGTCCGCGGGGGTGACCGGTGGCAGCGGGGCGGTGGATTCCGGGCCCTCGGCGGAGCGCGGTCGGGCGACCAGGGCGGCCTGTGCGGCCACCGTGGTGGCGGCGAACACCTCGCGCAGCCGCACCTCGACGTCGAACTCCGCGCGCAGGGCGCTGACCAGCCGGTTGGCGAGCAGCGAGTGGCCGCCGAGAGCGAAGAAGTCGTCGAGCACGCCGACCTCGGGCAGCTCCAGCAGCCGCTGCCAGATCGCGGCGACGGCCGCCTCGTCGGCGGTGCGCGGGGCGACGCGGTCGGCGGTGTCGGCCGCCGCGGCCGGTTCGGGCAGCGCGGCGCGGTCCACCTTGCCGTTGGGCGAGAGCGGCAGGGCCGCCAGCTCGGTCCACAGCGCGGGGACCAGGTGGGCGGGGAGCCGCTCGCGCAGCCAGCCGGCCAGCTCGGCGCCGGTCACCGGGGCGCCGTCCGGGCGGGCGGCGAGCACCCAGTAGGCGGCGAGGCGGCGCTCGCCCGGGCCGCTCCCCCGGGCGACGACGACGGCGTCGGCGACGTCGGGGTGCCCGAGCAGGACGCCGGTCACCTCGCCCGGCTCGACCCGGAAGCCGCGGATCTTGACCTGGTTGTCGGACCGGCCGAGCAGCTCCAGTTCGCCGTCGGCCCGGCGGCGGGCCAGGTCGCCGGTGCGGTAGAGGCGCTCGCCGGGCACCCGGCCGTGGGGGTGCGGTACGAAGCGCTCGGCGGTCAGGCCCGGGCGGCCCAGGTAGCCGCGGGCCAGGCCCTCGCCCGCCACGCACAGCTCGCCGGGGACCCCGACCGGTACCGGGCGCAGCAGGGCGTCGAGGACCAGCAGCCGCTGGTTGAGCAGCGGGCGTCCGTAGGGCACCGGGCCGCCGTTCCCGGCGTCCTCGGGGACCAGGTACTCGTTGTTGCAGAAGGCGGCCTCGGCGACACCGGCCGAGTTGACCACGCGGCAGCCGGGGGCCGCGGCGCGCAGCCGCGGGGGCAGCGCGGGCGGCAGCACGTCGCCTCCGATCATGACGGTGCGCAGGCTGTCCAGGGCCAGGCCGTGTTCCTCGGCGGCGGCCAGCATCGCCTCGGTGCCGGCGGGCCCCATCGACCACACGGTCACCCGGTGGCCGGCGACCAGCTCGGCCCAGTGCCGCGGGTCGCGGACGGCGCTCTGCGCGGGGAAGACGGCGGTGGCGCCCGCCACGAGCGGGGCGAGGCAGTCGTGCACGGCCGGGTCGAAGCTCGGCGAGTGCAGCGCGATCATCCGGTCGCCGGGCCCGAATCCGTGGGAACGGGCCAGGCCCGCGAAGGTGTTGACGATGGAGCGGTGGCTCACGGCGACGCCCTTGGGGCGCCCGGTGGAGCCGGAGGTGTAGACGAGGTAGGCGAGGTTGGCCTCGCCCGCCGTCGTCGACTCCCCCGCGGCGGCGCCGCCTTCGGTGCCGGTACGTCCGAACTCGGGGCCGTCGTCGGGGATCTCCTCCAGCATCAGCACCTCGGTGCCGGGCGGGAGCGCGCCCGCGGTGGAGCGGTGGGCCAGCACCACGGCCGGGGCCGCGTCGGCGAGCATGAAGGCCAGGCGGTCGGCCGGGTAGGAGGGGTCCAGGCCGAGGAAGGCGGCGCCCGCGCGCATCGTGCCCAGCATGGCGGCGCTGAGTCCGGCGCCGCGCTCCAGGCAGAGCGCCACGGGTACGTCCGGCCCGACACCGGCCCGGTGGAGCCGGTGGGCGATCCGGCCGGCCCAGGCGTCCAGGGACCGGTAGTCCAGGGTCCCGGCCGCGTCGATGACGGCGACCGCGTCGGGGGTGCGGGCCGCCTGGCGGGCGAACAGCTGGTCCACCCGCAGGCCGGCGGGGAAGGCGCCGTCGGTGTCGTTCCAGGTGTGCAGCTCCCGCTCCAGCTCGGCCTCGGTGAGCATCGGCAGGGCCGACAGCCGGGTGCCGGGCGTGCGGGCGGCGGCGCCGAGCAGGGTGGTCCAGTGGCCGAGCAGCCGGGCCACGGTCGGGGCGTCGAACAGGTCGAGGGCGAACTCCGCGAATCCGGTGAAGCACCCCTCTTCCTCGGTCAGCTGCAGATCGAGGTCCATGTGCGCGCTGTCGCGGGCCACGGGCACCGGCTCGACGGCCAGACCGCGGAGGGCGGGCGTGGTGGCGGGGGCGTTCTGGAGGACGAAGCCGACCTGGGCCAGCGGGTTGCGGGACAGGTCGCGGCTGGGCGCGAGCTCCTCGACCAGCCGGTCGAAGGGCAGCTCCTGGTGGTCGAAGGCGTCCAGTGCGGTGCCCCGCACGCGCTCGACGAGCTCGGCGAAGGTGGGATCGCCGGCCAGTGAGGTGCGCAGCAGCACCGTGTTGACCAGGGAGCCGACCAGCGCTTCGGTGCCCGGGGCGCGGGTGGCGGGCCCGGTCGCCACCACGACCTCCGCGGCGCCCGCGTGCCGGGCCAGCACGGCCTGGAATGCGGCCAGCAGCACCATGAACGGGGTCGCTCCCGCGCTCTTGCACAGGTCGCGCACCGCCTGGGAGGCGGCCGCGTCCAGCCGCACCGGGACGCTCGCGCCGCGGAAGCTGCGCACCGGCGGCCGCGGCCGGTCGCCGGGGATCTCCAATGCCTCCGGAGCACCCGCCAGTTGACCGCGCCAGTAGGCGAGCAACCGGTCGCCGAGGCCGCCGTCCAGCAGGGCCTGGCGCCCGGCCACGTGGTCGGCGTAGCGCACGGGCAGCTCGGGCAGCCGTACGGGCCGCTGTTCGGCCAGGGCGGCGTAGCACTCGGAGAGTTCGGACATCAACAGCCCGAAGGACCAGCGGTCCACCACGATGTGGTGCAGGACCACGACGAGCAGGTGCTCCCCGGGCCCGAGCCCGATCAGTTCGGCCCGCATGAGCGGGCCCTTGGCCAGGTCGAAGGGCTGCTCGGCGAGCCGGCCGGTCAGGGCGCGGGCCTCCTCTTCGGTGGCCGTGCCCGCGGCGGCGGCCCCGGTCCGGCCCAGCTCGAAGGCGCGGCGCGGCAGCACCAGCTGGACCGGGGCGCCGTCGCGGGCCGGGAACACGGTGCGCAGGGCCTCGTGCCGGTCGACCAGCAGCTGGAACGCCCGCTCCAGGTGCGCGGTGACCAGCGGTCCGCGCAGCCTCAGCGCGGCCGCGGTGTTGTAGACGCCGCTGGGGCCTTCCAGCCGGTCGATCAGCCAGAACCGGCGCTGGGCGGCGGAGGTCGGCAGCACCTCGACGGTGTGGGCGGTGGTGGCCACGGGGTGCTCCTTCACAGCGGCGGGGGTGGGGGCCGGGGGCGGCGGCGGGGTGGGGAGGTCGGTGCTCACAGCTCCCCGCCCATCAGCGCGGCCAGGTCGTCGGCGGACAGGTCGTCGAACCCGGCGTCGGCGGCCGCGAGGGACTCGCGCACCGGCCCGGCCTGCTCGACGGGCGCGCCGGCGGCCGGAGCGCGGCGCACCGTCTCGGCGTACTCGCCCAGGACCGGGGCCTCGAACAGCGCCCGGACCGTCAGCTCGCGGCCCAGGGCCTCGCGCACGGCGGCGGTCACCTGGACGGCGAGCAGCGAGTGGCCGCCGAGGTCGAAGAAGTCGTCGGCCAGGCCGATCCGGGCCACGCCGAGGACGCTGCTCCAGATCTCGGCGAGGGCCCGCTCGGTCTCGTCGCGCGGGGCGAGCAGGGAGGTGGAGCCGGTGGACCAGTCCGGCGCGGGCAGGGCGGCCCGGTCGAGCTTGCCGTTGGCGGTCAGCGGGAGCGCGTCGAGGGTGACGAAGGCCTCCGGGACCATGTACTCCGGCAGCCGCTCCCGCAGGTGGGTGCGGAGCCGGGGCACCAGGCCGCGGGCGGCGCGGCCGCGGTGCGGGTCGTTCGCCCAGTGCGGCCACGGCAGGCCCGCGCTGTCCCCGGCGGGCGCCGGCGCGGTCGCCGGGTCGGTGCCCGCCGGGCGGAAGGCGGCGTCGAAGCGGCCGAGCGGGTCGCCGTGCGCCCAGCTGAGCTCGACGGCGAGGCCGAGGGCGTCGGCCAGCTCGCGCAGCTCCTGCGGGTCGAGGGCGGCGGGGTCCTCGGGGGCGCCGGGGGCCGCCGGGTCCGTACCCGCCGCCGCGAGCCGGGCGGCGGCGCGGGCGTCCGCGTCCACGCGGGCGTTGGGGATGCCGGTGATCACCAGCGGGGAACCGTCCAGCAGGGTCCGCGGGTCGCCGCCGGTCCAGGGCACCGTGCGCACCGGGGTGGTGGCGGGGGCGGGCTCGGTGTCCAGGTGGAGCACCACGTCGTAGCGGTAGCGGGTCATCTCGTTGGGGTCGCGGCCCGGCTTGAGCGACACCTCGACGCGGCCGATCCGCGGGATCTCCAGGCGCAGCGCCTCGAAGAAGCGCGGGTCGAGGAGCAGTTCGTCCTCCTGCCGTACGGCGAGGCGGACCTGGCGGGCCAGCTCGGCCTCGCTCGCCCCGGCGGGCAGGGCCGGCCGGAGCACCGAGACCTGGAAGGCGTCGAGCAGGGCCAGGTGGCGTACGTCGCCGATCACGATCCGGCCGCCCGGGGCGAGGACGGCGGCGGCCTTGGTGAGGACCTCGACGAGGTAGGCGGCGCTCGGCAGGTACTGGGCCACCGAGTTGACGATCACCGTGTCGAATTCCTCGGCCGCCAGGTCGTCCACCTCGTGCCCGGCGCGGCGCAGCAGGCGTACGTGCTCCCAGTCGGCCGGGAGGTGGCGGCGGACGTGGGCGACCGCGGTCTCGGACAGGTCCAGGCCCGTGTACTGCTCGCAGGCGCCGGCCAGCCGGAAGAGGAGCAGGCCGGTGCCGCTGCCGATCTCCAGGACCCGGCGCGGGCCGGTGCGGCGGACCAGGGCGACGGTGTCCTCGACCCAGCGCCGCATCTCCTCGGCCGGGATCGGCTCACCGGTGTAACTGCTGCTCCACCCGCGGATGTTGAAGGTGGGATCGGCGCCGCCGACCTGCTCGTACTGGTCGTAGGCGGTGTCGAAGACGGTGCGCCACTGGGCGACCTGCTCGGCGTCGGCCGTGCGGCCTCCGCCCTGCGCCGGTTGGACGGCCTCCGGGTCGGGGACCAGGTAGGCGACCAGCCCGGTGGCGCCGTCCGGGGCCTGGCCGGGCAGTACGGCCGCGTGCCGGACGCCCGGGTGGGCGCCCAGCTCCGCCTCGATCTCGCCGAGTTCGACGCGGTGCCCGCGGACCTTGACCTGCTGGTCCATCCGGCCCAGGTACTCCAGCGTGCCGTCGGGCAGGCGGCGGGCCAGGTCGCCGCTGCGGTAGAGCCGCGCGCCGTCGCCGAGCGGGGAGGGCACGAAGCGTTCGGCGGTCAGGCCGGGGCGGCCCAGGTAGCCGCGGGCCAGGCCCGGTCCGCCGACGCACAGCTCGCCGGGGACGCCGGGCGGCACCGGCTCGCCGCGCCGGTCCAGCAGGTGCACCGCCAGGTCGCCGAGCGGGCGGCCGATGACGCTGCCGGGGGCGGCCAGGTCGGCCGGGCCGAGGGTGTGCGCGGTGACGTGCACGGTTGTCTCGGTGATGCCGTACATGTTCACCAGGCGCGGGCCGTCGGGGTGCCTGGCGGCCCAGTCGCGCAGCGTGCCCGGCTCCAGGGCCTCGCCGCCGAAGACGACGTGCCGCAGCGCGAGCGGGGCCGCTCCCGGCCCGTCGGCCGCCGCGTCGGCGTCGGCGTCGGCGAACTGGCGGAACGCCGTGGGCGTCTGGCTGAGGACGGTGACGCCCTCGGCGCGCACCAGGGCGTGGCAGGCGGCGGGGGTGCGGCGGGCCTCCTGCGGCACCACGGCGATCCGGCCGCCGTGCAGCAGGGCGCCCCAGATCTCCCAGACGGAGAAGTCGAAGGCGGCCGAGTGGTAGAGCGACCAGACGTCGTCCGGGCCGAAGGACACGTCCGCGGCGGCCGCGTCGAACAGCCTCAGGACGTTGGCGTGGGTGAGGAGCGCGCCCTTGGGGCGGCCCGTCGTGCCGGAGGTGTAGATCACGTACGCGAGGTGGTCCGGGCCCAGCGGGGCGGGTGCGAGCGGCTCCGCGGACAGCGGCTGGTCCACGTCCAGCACCGGGACGCCGTCGGCGAGCGCGGCGTGCTCGGGGTCGGCGACCAGGGCCACCGCGCCGGAGTCGGCGAGGGTGAAGGCGAGGCGCTCGGCCGGGTGGCGCGGGTCGAGCGGGACGTAGGCGCCGCCGCTCTTGAGGATGCCCAGGATCCCGGTGACCAGGCGCACCGAGGGCTCGACGCAGATCGCCACCCGGCTCTCCGGGCCCACGCCCAGCGCGCGCAGCCGCAGGGCCAGCGCGTCCGAGCGGCGGTCCAGCTCGGCGTAGCTCAGGCGCTGCTCGCCGCAGCCGACCGCGATCGCGCCGGGCCGCAGCCGGACCTGCTCGGCGAAGGCCGCCGGAAGGCTGCGCGCCCCCGCGGTGGTGGCGCGCCCGGCCGTGGTGTGGCCGGTCGCGGCGGTGGCGTGGCCGGTCGCGGCGGCCGGGTGCCGGGCCGCGCCCGCCGCCAGCTCGGCGCGGCGCTCGGCGCCGCTCAGCAGCGGCAGCGCGTCCAGGCGGGTGTCCGGGTCGGCGACCGCGGCGGTCAGCAGGCGCAGCCACTGGTCGATGAAGCGGCGCACGGTGCGCTCGTCGTACAGCTCGGTGCTGTAGTCGGCCAGGCCGGTCAGGCCCTGCGGGGTCTCGGTGACCTGGAGGTGCAGGTCGAACTTGGCGGTGCCGGTGTCCACCGCGGCCACGTCCATGCGCAGCCCGGGCAGCTCGATCCGGGTCTCCGGGGTGTTCTGGAGGACCAGCAGCAGGTTGGCGAAGGGGGTGCGGCCGCCCGCGTCCCGGTCGGGCCGGGTCTCCTCGACGATCCGCTCGAAGGGCACGTCCTGGTGGGCGTAGGCGGCGAGCGCGGACTCCCGTACGCGGCCCATCAGTTCGCGGAAGGTGGGGTTGCCGGAGAGGTCGGCGCGCAGCGGCAGCATGTTGACGAAGAAGCCGATCAGGCCCTCGGTCTGCGGGTGGTTGCGGTTCGCGACCGGCGAGCCGACCACCAGGTCCTCCTGCCCGCTCCAGCGGTGGGCCACGGCCGTGAAGCCGGCCAGCAGGGCCATGTACAGGGTGGCGTCGTGCGCGCGGGCCAGGGCGGTCAGCCGGGTGGCGAGGTCGCCGTCGAGCCGCCACGGGAAGCTGGCCCCGGCGAAGCTCTGCCGGGCGGTGCGCGGCCGGTCGGTGGGCAGGTCCACGGTGCTGGGGGCGCCCGCCAGCCGCTCGCGCCAGTGCGCCAGTTGGCCGTCCAGTACGTCGCCGGACACCCGCTCGTGCTGCCAGAGGGCGAAGTCGGCGTACTGCACGGGGAGTTCCGGCAGCTCGCGGGCGTCGGCGCCGTAGTGGTGGGCCAGTTCGCGCACCAGGATGTCCAGCGACCAGCCGTCCGCCACGATGTGGTGGACGGTGAGCAGCAGCAGGTGCTCCTCGTCGGCCGTCTTGACCAGACCCGCTCGCAGGAGCGGTCCGGCGCCCAGGTCGAAGGGACGGCGGCTCTCCTGTTCGGTCAGCTCGTCGAGCGCGGTCCGCCGGGCGTCCTCGGTCAATGGGGACAGGTCGGTGAGCGCGAGTGCGACCCCGGCCGGGGCGTGGACGACCTGCTCGGGGCGGCCGTCCTCGACGCGGAAGGTGGTGCGCAGCGCCTCGTGCCGGGCCACCACCCGGCCCAGGGCCCCTTCGAGCGCGGCGGCGTCCAGCCGTCCGCTGAGCCGGACGGTGCAGGCGATGCTGTAGAGCGGGCTCGGACCGGCGAACTGCTCGACGAACCAGAGGCGCTGCTGGGCGAAGGACAGCGGCAGCCGGGCCCCTTCGGGGCGGCGGGCGATCGGGTCGGCGGTGCCGGTGCGGGCGATGCCCTGCTGCTGGAGCAGTTTGGCGAGCAGGCGGCGCTTGTCGGAGGAGAGCGCGGTGCGCTGGGGTGACTGGCTCATTGGGTGATCCCGGGGTGGGTCGGTGGCGTGGAGTGGGTCAGGCCGGCAGGTGGTGCGGCAGCGGGAACTCCCGGCAGAGCCGGGTGACTTCGCCGCGCACCTCGGCGCGGACGGCGGGATCGAGGGTGAACTCGCGCTCGCCGTGGGGCACCACGGCGGTGAGCACCCGGTCGATCAGTGCGGCGCAGCGGCGCATCTCGACCGGTCCCATGGAGCGCAGCGCGAGCGTGTTGGTGCCGAAGCGGATGCCGCTGGTGACCCGGGGGCCGTGGGGGTCGTCCGGGATCCGGTTGCGGTTGACGACGATCCCGCAGTCAGCCAGCGCGGATTCGGCGATCGCGCCGGTCAGGCCGCGGGGGCCGACGTTCAGCAGCACCATGTGGTTGTCGGTGCCGCCGGTGACCAGGATGTGGCCGAGCCCGGTGAAGGCGTCGGCGAGCTCCCGGGCGTCGGACACCACGCGCTGGGCCAGTGCGCGGAACGCGGGCTGGGCGGCCATGTCGAAGGCGCGCGCCTTGGCCGCGACCGCGCCCAGGTCGGGGGTGCCCTGGAGGAAGGGGAAGGTGCCGTGCGCGATGGCCTGCGCCAGGGTGCGCCGGGTGCCGGGCACGGGTGTGTCGGCGTCGCGGCCGAGCAGGATCAGGCCGCCGCGCGGCCCGTACAGCTGCTTGTAGGTGCTGGTGGTGGTGGCGTGCGCGTGGTCCACCGGGCTGGGGTGCAGTCCGGCCGCGACCAGGCCCGCGATGTGCGAGATGTCGGCGAGCAGGAAGGCGCCGACCTCGTCGGCGATCCGCCGGAACCGGGGGAAGTCCACGGTGCGCGGGTAGGCGCTGGCGCCGCAGACGATCACCTTGGGCCGGTGTGCGCGGGCCAGTTCGGCGACCTGGTCGTAGTCGAGCATCCCGTCGGCGTCGGTGCCGTAGCCGACCGCGTGGAAGAACCGGCCCGATACGGAGGCCGGGGAGCCGTGGGTGAGGTGGCCGCCCGCGCTCAGCTCCATGCCGAGCAGGGTGTCGCCCGGCTTCATCAGGGTGCACAGCACGATCTGGTTGGCGGTGCTGCCCGAGTGCGGCTGTACGTTGGCGTAGCGGGCGCCGAACAGCGAGCGGGCCCGGGCCACCGCGAGGCGCTCGACCTCGTCGACCAGCTCGCAGCCCGCGTGGTAGCGGGCGCCGGGGTAGCCCTCGGTGGTGACGTTGGAGATGCTCGCTCCGGCGGCGGCCAGGACCGAGGGGTCGGCGCTGCTGGAGGCGGCCACCATCGCCAGGGTCTCGTTCTGCCGGGCGTGTTCGCGCTCCAGCAGGTCGCAGAGCAGCGGGTCGGCGGCGGCGAGGCGGCGCGCGCCGAGGGCGGCGTAGTCGGCCAGCACGCCGGTGCCCGCGCTCGTCGTGGTGGTGGTGCTCATGCGTTGCTCTCCTCGTGTTCGGCGAGCAGCCCGTGGGCCTCCTCGTCGGTCATCTCCAGCAGTGCGGCGGCGATGTGGGCCACGGCCGCGACGTCGGTGCCGCTCTCGCGTCCCCGGGCGGCGAGGCGCACCGCCTGTTCGGCGAGGGTGGGCGCCTCGAACAGCTCGCGCAGCGGCAGTTCGACGCCGAAGGTCTCCAGCAGTGCCGAGGCGAGCCGGGTGGCGAGCAGCGAGTGGCCGCCGAGTGCGAAGAAGTCGTCCTCGGCGCCGACCCGGTCGGTCTCCAGCAGCTCGGCCCAGAGCGCGGCGAGCACCCGCTCGGTGTCGTCGCGGGGGGCCACGTACGCGGCGGCGGCGCGGTCGGCCCGTCCGTCGGGCTCCGGCAGCGCGCCGCGGTCGACCTTGCCGTTGGGCGACAGCGGCAGCGCGTCCAGCGTCACGAAGACCGCCGGGACCATGTACTCGGGCAGGTCCGCCTTGAGCAGGGCACGCAGTTCGGCGGCGCTCGGGACGGTCCCGGCGGCCTCGGCGCCCTCGGCGGGCACCAGGTAGCCGACGAGACGCCGGTCGTCGCCGCTGCCGTGGGCGCTGACCACGGCCCGCTCGATGGCGGGGTGGCGGCGCAGCACGGCCTCGATCTCGTCCAGCTCGATGCGCAGGCCGCGCAGTTTGACCTGGTGGTCGAGGCGCCCGATGAGTTCGATCACCCCATCGGCGCGGGTGCGGGCCAGGTCGCCGGTGCGGTAGAGCCGCGCTCCGGCCGGTACGGGACCGGTGCCGGCGCCCGGGTGCGGGCGGTAGCGGTCCGCGGTCAGACCCGGGCGGCGCAGGTATCCCCGGGTCAGCCCGGTTCCCGCCAGGCAGAGTTCGCCCGGGACGCCGACCGGGGCCGGCTCCAGCGCGGGGGTCAGGATGACGGCCTGCTGGTTCACCATCGGGCGGCCGTACGGGATGCTCGTCCAGGCCGGGTCGGTCTCGGTGACCGGGTAGGTGATCGAGTGGATGGATGCCTCGGTGGCGCCGCCGAGCGCGATGAAGGCCATGTCCGGCGCGAGGCGGCGGAAGCGCCCGGGCAGGCCGACCGGGATCCAGTCCCCGCCGAAGAAGGCCGCCTTGAGCCGGGGCAGCCGCACCCCCCGCTCCTCCCCCGCCCGTACGAAGGCGTCGGCGAGGGCGGGGGCCGAATTCCACACCGTCACCTTGTGGCGGCGCACCAGGTCGACCCAGTGGTGCGGGTCGCGGGCGCGGTCCGGGTGCGGCATGACCACCGCGCCGCCCGCCGCGAGGATGCCGAGGGTCTCGTAGACGAACATGTCGAAGCTGGGGGACGACAGGCCGAGCACCCGGTCGCCGGGCTGGATGCCGTAGGTGTCGTTGAGGTCGAGGAGGTTGTTGACGACGCCCCGGTGCGGTACGGCGATCCCCTTGGGGGTGCCGGTGGAGCCCGAGGTGTAGATCACGTACGCGAGGTGGTCCGGGGTCGACCCGGCCGGGCGGCGGCGGGCGGCGGGCCAGTGCCCGGCGTCCTCCACCTCCAGCACCTCGGCCCCGCCGGGCGGCAGCAGCCCGGCCAGGGCCCGCTCGGTGAGGACCACCGGCGGCGCCGCGTCCTGGAGCATGAAGGCCAGCCGCTGCGCCGGGTAGGCCGGGTCCAGCGGCAGGTAGGCGCCGCCCGCCTTGAGCACGCCGAGCACGGCCGCGACCAGCGCCGGGCCCTTGGCCAGGCAGAGGCCGACGGTGGTGTCGGGGCCCACGCCCGACGCGAGGAGGCGGCCGGCGATCCGCTCGGCGAGGGCGTCGAGGTCCGCGTAGCTCAGCTCACCGGCGGGGCCGATGACGGCCGGGTCCCGCGGGCGCCGGGCCAGCTGCTCCTCGAAGAGGTCGTGCAGGCGGGCCCCGCCCGCCGGGTACGCGTGGGCCGTGTCGTTCCATTCGACCAGGGCGCGCCGCCGCTCGGCCGCGGTGAGCATCGCCAGCGCCGACAGCCGGGTGCCGGGGGCGGCGACGGCGGCGGCGGCCAGCAGGGTGCGCCAGTGCCCGAGCAGTCGCTCGACCGTGGCCGCGTCGAACAGGTCGCTCGCGTACTCGACGGTGCCAATGAACGCGCCGTCCACCTCGCGCAGTTGGAGGTTGAGGTCGACCTGGGCGCCGCCGCGCGGCACTTCGCGCACGGTGACCGCCAGGCCGGGCAGTTCGGGGGGCGTCAGCGGCGCGTTCTGCACCAGCAGCAGCGACTGGACCAGCGGGTTGTGGCTGAGCGCCGGGGCGGCCGCCCGCTCGGGGAGCATCCGCTCGAACGGCAGCTCCTGGTGCTCGAAGGCGGCGAGCGAGGCCGCGCGGACCCGGCCGAGCAGCTCGTCGAAGGTCGGGTCGCCGGCCAGCGAGGTGCGCACCGGCAGGATGTTGATGAAGCAGCCGATCAGCCCCTCGGCCTCGGCGGGACGCACCGCCGCGCCGGTGCCGACGACGATGTCCTCGCTGCCGCTGTGCCGGGCGAGTACGGCCTGGAAGGCGGCCAGCAGCGCCATGAACGGGGTGACTCCGGCCCGGCGGCACAGGGCCCGGATCCCGGCCGACAGCTCGGCCGGGAGGTCCACGGCGAGGGTGGCTCCGCGCAGCGACTGCACGGCGGGGCGCGGCCGGTCGCAGGGCAGCTCCAGCAGCTCGGGCGCACCGGCCAGCGTCTGGTGCCAGTGGGCGCGGTCCGTGCCGTCGGCGGCGGCGTGGGACTGGGCTTCCCAGACCGCGAAGTCGCCGTACTGGAGCGGAAGTTCGGGCAGGCCGGCGGAGCGTCCGGCGTAGAGCTGGGCCAGTTCGGCCAGCAGGATGCCGATCGACCACATGTCGGCCACCAGGTGGTGAACGGTGATCGCCAGCACGTGGCGGTGCGGCGCCGACCGGTGCAGTACGGCGCGCAGCAGCGGGCCGCGGGTGAGGTCGAAGGGGCGGGCGGCGTCGGCGGCCAGGACGGCCTCCAGCTCGGCGTCCGCCGTCTCACGCGTTTCCAGCGCGAACGCGGCTCGCTCGGCGACGAGTTGGAGCAGCTCGCCGTCCGCCTGCTCGAAGCAGGTGCGCAGCGACTCGTGCCGGTGGACCAGCTCGGCCAGCGCGGCCTCCAGCGCGGCGGTGTCGAGCGCGCCGTCGAGGTGCAGGGCGAACGGCAGGTGGTAGGCGCTGGTGCCGGGGATCAGCCGCTCCACCAGCCAGATCCGGCGCTGGGCCGAGGTGGCGGGAAAGGCGAACTGCTGCATGGTCTGCTCTGCTCTCTGCCGACCGGATGGGGTGGGGTCGAATGCGACGTCGGACACGGGACGGGTGCCGGGGGCCGGGTTCGTCATGCGCCGGTCACCAGGTAGGCGGCGGCCTCGGCGCCCAGTCCGGCCGGGATCCGCAGGTCGGGGTGGGCCGTGGCGGGCGGGCGGGTGGCCGCGCGGCGGGCCCGGCCGCCGCCGGTGACGTGCAGCAGGACGGTTTCCCCGGGCCGGATGCGTCCGGCGGCGACCGCTTGGCGCAGCCCGGCCAGGGCCACCGCGGCGGCCGGCTCGATGTCGTTGCCCTCGGTGGCGGCGAACAGCCGCCCGGCGGCGGCCGCTTCGGCGTTGTCCACCGCCCGCATCTCCCCGCCGCTCTCGTAGAGGCACTCGCGCACCCCGCCGGCCACCGCGTACGGCGGCTTGCGGGTGGTGAGTTCCTGGGCGTGGACGGCGGCCACCGCCGCTCGTACGTCGGGTCCGCAGCCGATGACCGGCTCCGCCAGGCCGTCCTGCCACGCGCGGACCATCGGCGCGAACGGGGCGTTCTGGCAGAGCGTCAGGCGCGGCAGCCCGCCGGACGCGGCGCCCGGGCGCCGCGCCGCCGGGAAACCGGCCGCGCGCAGCCGCCGGGCCGCCTGGTGCGCGGCGATCGCCCCGGCGCCGCTTCCCACGGCCTGGACGTAGTGGTCGGGCAGTCGGCCGATGGTCTCGGCGGCGGACAGCAGCGCGGTGCCGAGGCCGTCGCGGCGGGCCACGTTGCGGGTGCCGCCCTCGGCCTGGAAGCCGGGCCGGGCGGCTATCGCGTCGGCCAGCTCGATCGCGTCGGTGTAGTCACCGGCGACCGTCACCAGCCGTACGCAGTCGGCGCGTTCACCCGCGATGGCGAGGGCGGGCAGCGCCGTCTCGGGTACGACCAGCACGCACTCCACGCGCGCTCGCGAGCAGGCCCGCAGGAAGGCGGCGGCGGTGTTCCCGGCCGAGGCGACCACCAGGACCGGCGGCCGCTCGGGCAGCCGGGCGAGCACCACCTGGGCCTCCAGCTCCTTGAAGCTGCCGGTCTTCAGGGCCGCGCCGCGCTCGGGCCAGTAGCCGCTGAACGCGACCCACAGCTCGGCCAGTCCCAGCTCGCGGCCCAGCTGCTCGGCCCGGTAGGTGGCGCCGATGACGCCCTCGGGCAGAGCCCGGCCGGCGGTCGGCAGCCAGCAGGCGTAGCGGAACGGGCCGCTGCCGGGGCCGGGGGCGAAGGAGCGGGGGTACTCGGTGCTCAGCAGGCCGGGCCGGTGCGTTCCGGCGCAGTCCAGCCGCAGCCCGTCGTCCTGCCGGCTCTCCTGGCAGACCGGACATCGCAGCAGGTACGGGCGGTCCGCCGGGGCGGCGCCGGGGCCGCTCGCCGGTCGGTCGGCCCGCGCCGCCGGAAGGTAGGGGACGGAGGTCATCGTGCTTCCCCCTCGGCGGCCGCGCCGGAGAGCACCGGGCGCAGCGCGCCGTCGGAGCCTCGGCTGACGGCGTAGCGGGTACGGTCCACCCTGACCGGGGCGGGCCGGGCGGCCGGGGCGGCGCCCGCACGCCGGGCGGCGTCGACGAGGGCGGCCACCGCGGCCACCGTGGGCCGGTCGAACAGCTGGTGCAGGGCCGGTGCGGCGCCGAACTCGCTCCGGAGCCGCTCGGCGAAGCGGGCCAGCAGCAGCGAGTGCGCGCCCCGCTCGAAGAGGTCCTCGTGCCGCCCGATCCGCTCGGCACCGAGCAGCTCGGCGAGCATCGCGGCGATCCGCTCCTCGGTCGCCCCGACCGGCTCCTCCACCTCGCCCGCCGTGCGGGTGATCTCCGGTGCGGGCAGCGCCCGGCGGTCCACCTTGGCGTTCGCGGTCAGCGGCAGCTCGTCCAGCATCACCAGCAGCGAGGGCACCGCGTAGCCGGGGAGGGTGCGGCGCAGCAGCTCGCGCAGCTCGGCCGGGGCCGCGGGCGTCCCGTGCTGTTCCAGGTACCCGACCAGCCGGGCCCGCGCGCCCTCGCCGTCCACGACGACCGCCGCCCGGCGTACGGAGGGCAGCCGCTCCAGGGCGGTCTCGATCTCGCCGAGTTCGATCCGGTGCCCGTGCAGCTTGATCTGGGTGTCGGCGCGGCCCACGAAGAGCAGCGCGCCGCCGGGCCCGCGCCGCACCAGGTCCCCGGTGCGGTAGAGCCGCGCGCCCGGTACGGCGCCGAAGGCGTCCGGTACGAAGCGCTCGGCGGTCAGCCCGGGCCGGTCGAGGTAGCCGTGGGCCAGGCCGTCGCCGCCGATCAGCAGCTCGCCGGTGACCCCGGCCGGGACCGGGTGCAGGAAGGGGTCGGTCAGGTAGAGCCGGGTGTTGGCGACCGGCGTGCCCAGGGGCAGTTCCCCGTCGGCCGCGGTCAGCTCGCCGCGCGCCGACCAGACGGTGGTCTCGGTGGGACCGTAGACCTGCCACAGCCGCACGCCGCGGGCCAGCAGCTCGGCGGCCTGCTCCACGGGCAGCCGCTCGCCGCCGCACAGCGCGGTCAGCCCGGGGGTGCCCGGCCAGCCCGCTTCCAGGAGCAGCTGCCAGGTCACCGGGGTGGCCTGCAGGTGGCTGATCCCGCCGGTCTCCAGGCAGGCGCGCAGCCGCGAGCCGTCGCCCGCCGTCGCCGCGTCCGCCAGGTGCACGGTCGCGCCGTGCACCAGCGGCAGGAAGTACTCCAGCGCGGCGATGTCGAAGGCCGGGGTGGTGACGGAGAGCCAGCCCGCGCCGGGGGCGAGCGCGAGGTCGTGCTGGAAGGAGGCCAGCAGGTTGGCCAGGGCCCGGTGCGGCACCACGACGCCCTTGGGGCGGCCGGTCGAGCCGGAGGTGTGCAGGACGTACGCCGCGCTCTCCGGGGCGATCGGGGTGTCGGCCCCGCGCCGCGCCTCGCCGATGGTGTCGAGCGCCAGTACGGTCCAGTCCCCGGCGGGCACCCGGTCGGCGGGCAGGTCGGTCAGCACCGCGGCGGCGGCGCCGTCGGCCAGCACCAGGGCCAGCCGCTCGGCCGGGTGGCCGGGGTCCAGCGGCAGGTAGGCGGCGCCGGACTTGAGCACGCCGAGCAGCGCGGCGAGCAGCCGCGGGGTGCGCGGCAGCAGGACGGCCACGGCGGCGCCGGGGCCGATGCCCAGCGTGCGCAGCCGGGCGGCGACTCCGTCGGCGAGCCGGTCCAGGGTCGCGTAGTCCAGCTCCTCCCCGCCGTCGCGGCCTGCGGCGCGGACCGCGACGGCGTACGGGGTCCGGGCGGCCTGGGCCTCGAAGCCGCGCACCACCCCGTCGGCCGGGTCGTAGGCCAGGGCCGTGTCGTTGCCCTCCGCGAGTACGGCCGTACGCTCGGCCGGGGCCAGGAGCGGCAGTTCGCCGGCCGGGCGGGCGGCGTCGGCCGCGATCTCCGCCAGCAGGGTGGCGAAGTGGGCGGCGAAGCGCTCGGCTGTCGTGGGCAGGTAGCGGTCGGTGTCGTAGCGGACGGCGCCGGCCAGGCCGCCCGCGGCCTCGCCCAGGGTCAGCTGGAGGTCGAACTGGCTGCCGCCGACCGGCAGCGCCAGCGTCGAGCAGTCCAGGGCGCCGAGGGCGAAGGGGACGCGGTCGCGGCCGGTGGCCATCGCCACCAGGGCCTCGGCGTGCGCGCCGGGGGCCTGCTGGAGGCTGAACAGGCTGCGTACCAGCGGCCGTCCGCCCTGGTCACGGTCCGGGCGGATCAGCTCGACCAGGGCCGGGAACGGCACCTCGGCGCCGTCGAGCGCGAGCCGCGCGCTCTCCCGCACCCGGCTCAGCAGGGCGGTGAACGGCTCGGCGGCGTCGATCCTGACGCGCAGCGGCACCGTGTTGACCAGGCAGCCGACCGTACCGGCGAAGGCGGCGTCGTCGCGGCCGTGGGTCGGGGTGCCGACGACCACGTCCTGCTCGCCGGTGCTGCGGGCCAGCAGGAGCTGGAAGGCGGCCAGCAGCACCGTGTAGAGGGTGCTGCCCTCGCGCCGGGCCAGTGCCGTCAGCGCTTCGGTGGTGGCGGCGTCGACTTCCAGCGGCAGCGAGGCGCCGCGCATCCGCTGGCGTCGCGGCAGCGGCAGGTCGGCGGGGAGGGAGGTACCGGCGCGGACCCCGGCCAGGGCCGTGCGCCAGCGGTCCAGCCGGCGCCGTCCGGCCGCGGTGTCCACCAGGGCGGCCTGGCGGCGGGCGAACGCGGCGAACGGGGCGGCGGGAGTGTCGGCGGCGGTGGCGGTGGCGGTGGCCGGTTCGCCGTGCGACGCCGTCGGGAAGGCGGCGGCCAGCTCGTCCAGCAGCAGCGACAGCGACCACAGGTCGGCCACGAGGTGGTGGGCGGTCAGGACCAGCCGGTGGCCGTCCTCGGCCCCGGTGAACAGCCGCGCCCGCAGCAGCGGCCCGGCCTCCAGGTCGAAGGGCTGCTCGGCGGCCTCGGTCAGACGGGCGGCCAGCTCGGCCGCGCTCCAGCCGGAGGCGTCGGCCTGCTCGAAGGCGGGCGGCAGCTCGGCGTGCACCCGCTGTACCGGGCCCGCACCGGTGCGGGGGAAGGTGCTGCGCAGTACGGCGTGCCGCCGGGTCAGGTCCGCCAGGGCGCTGCCCAGGGCGGCCGGGTCGACCGCGCCGTGGATGCGGAAGGCGGTGGAGACCAGGTAGGCGGGGCTCTCCGGGGCGACCTGGTGCAGGAGCCAGAGGGCGGACTGGTTCGGGGACAGCGGGTGATCGCCGGGCTCGGTGGGCTCGGCCGCACCGGCTGCGCCGGTCGCGCCGGAGGGCTTCGCGGCCCCCGCCGCCTCCTCGAAGCGCTCGGCGAGCAGCCCGGCCAGCCCGGCCAGGTCCAGGGCGAGCGCCTCGGTCAGGGCCAGGTCCACGCCCAGGACGGTGTGCAGTTCGTGCCGCAGCCGGACCGCGCCGAGGGAGTCCAGGCCCAGCTCGGTGAGCCGGTGCTCGGGGGCGAGGTCCGCCGCGGCCAGTCCGAGCCGGGCGGCGAGCAGCCCGCGCAGCGCGGCCAGCAGCAGCGCCGGGCGCTCGGCCGGGCCGGCCGCCCGCAGCGCGGCGGCGTCCAGCGCCACCGTCCGCTCGTCGGCGGCGCCTTGCGGGCGGCCGCTGTGGGCCAGCGCGGTGAGGTCGCCCTCGCGGTACGAGGCGGCGCACACGTGGCGCTGCACCTTGCCGCTGGAGGTGCGCGGCAGCGTCGCGGCGCGGATCAGCACCACGGCGGCCGGGCGTATCCCGTGCGCCTCGGCGACGGCCTCGCGCACCGTGCGGGCCAGCGCGGGCAGGTCGCCGTCCTGGTGGTCCCGGGACACTTCCTGGACGATCACCAGCTCGGCGTCACCGGCCAGTTCGACCTGGACGGCGGCGCCGCAGTTGGCGCGCAGCGCGGGGTGGACCGCCGAGACGGTCTGTTCGATGTCCTGCGGGTAGTGGTTGCGGCCGCGGACGATGATCAGGTCCTTGAGGCGGCCGGTGACGTACAGCTCGCCGTCGTGCAGCAGCCCGAGGTCGCCGGTGCGCAGGAAGGCGGGGCCGTGCTCAGGAGCCGCGGCGGTGGTCTCGACGGCGGTCTCGACGGCCGGAGCGGCGGCCTCCTCGGTCGCTCCGTCGATGGCGAGGCGGGCGCCGAAGGTGGCCGCGCTGTGTTCGGGCCGGTTCCAGTAGCCCTGCGCCACGCTCGGCCCGGAGAGCCAGATCTCGCCGATCGCCCCGGCGGCCACCGGCCGTCGGGTGACCGGGTCGACGATCTCCAGCCGCTGGGAGTCGTCCGGGCGCCCGCTGCTGACCAGTTCGGTGGTGCCGCCCGCCCCCGCCGTCCCCGTCGCCGCGTCGCCGGTTCCGGCGAGCAGCGCGTCCGGGGCCAGGAAGCGGGCCGGGGCCGTGCCGTGCGGCTTGCAGGAGACGATCAGCGTGGCCTCCGCCAGCCCGTAGCACGGGGTGAAGGCCTCCGCCCGGAAGCCCGCCGGGGCGTAAGCGGCGGCGAACCGCCGGAAGGTCTCGGCGCGCACCGGTTCGGCACCGTTGAACGCCACCTCCCAGCTGCTCAGGTCGAGTCCGGCCAGCACCTCGGGGGTGGCCAGGTCGGCGCACAGGTCGTAGGCGAAGTTGGGGCCGCCGCTCACCGTGGCCCGGCTGCGGCTGATCTCGCGCAGCCAGCGCAGCGGGTCCTGCCCGAAGGAGGTGGGGGACATCAGCGAGCAGGAGCCCGCGTAGTACAGCGGCTGCAGCATGCCGCCGATGAGTCCCATGTCGTGGAAGAGCGGCAGCCAGGACATGCCGCGGGTGCTGCCGGTGGTGCGGAACGCCCGCTGGATCAGGGCTGAGTTGTGCAGCAGGTTGCCGTGCGTGAGGACGACGCCGCGCGGGGCCGAGGTGGAGCCGGAGGTGTACTGGAGGAAGGCCACGGTGTCGGGGCCGACCCGCGGGTGCGTCCAGTCCCCCGCTTCCGCCTCGGGCACCTGGTCGGTCGCCAGCAGCCGCAGTACGTCCATGACCGCGCCGTCCGGGTCGTCGGGCAGCAGCCGGTCGCGGACGGCGGCGGTGGTCAGCGCCACCGTCGCCCCGCAGTCCACGACGATGTCGACGAGCCGCTCCAGCGAGCGCGGCCGCCGGTTGGGCGGGTACACCGGCACCGCGACGGCCCGGGCGTACAGGCAGGCGACGAAGGAGACCACGTAGTCCAGACCCGGCGGCTGGAGCAGCAGCACCGGACGGTCGGTCAGACCGAGCCGTTGCAGCCGGGCGGCGACGGCCCGGGCCCGGCGGTCGAGCTGTCCGTAGCTCAGCCGCTCGGCCGGCGCGTCCTCCCTTCCGGAGAACTCGAAGGCCGTACGGTCCGGATCCGTCGCCGCGGTGGCGGCGATCGCCGAGATCCAGTCCTGATGCTCAAGTCGCGGGTCCACGCGTTGTTCCCTCACCGTTCGGTGTCCGATGCCCTGTTCCTGCTGCCGCCGTCGGCGACCGATGCGTACCGGCGCTCGCGCTCAGCCCGCGGTCGCCGGAGCGGCGGCCTCGGCGGCCTGCCGCTCCATGGCCACGCGCAGGCTCAGCGGCCGCATGTCGGTCCACACCTCGTCGATGTGGGCCAGGCACTGCGCCTTCTCGCCCCGGGGGCCCTCGGCGCGCCAGCCGGCCGGGAGTTCCCGGTCGGCGGGCCAGATCGAGTACTGCTCCTCGTCGTTGACGACGACCTGGTAGACGGTGGTGTCCTCGCTGCTCATCACTGCGCTCCGATTCCGATGGACGGGGGTGGGTGGGTCGTGGGCAGCGGGGTCGGTGCCGCCGCCCGGTGCGGGCCGTACGGGCCCGCCGTTCTGTCTCCGATGCTGTCGTTCCGCCCTGACCGCGCTCTGGGCCTGTCCTGGGCCTGTCCTGGGCCTGTCCTGGCTGCGCGCGGACGGCCTTCCGGCGGCTGCCGGTTGCGGGACCGGCGTCGGGCCGACGGCGCGCTGACGGCTCACTGAACGCCGACTGACGGCCCGCTGGCGGGCGGTCGGAAGCGGCGGCGGAGGCTGCGGCGGGCGCGGCGCGCTCAGCCGAGGGCGGGGAAGAGCCGGGCCTCGGCGGCCTCGCGGAGGTAGGAGGCTCCGGCGGTGCCGCCGGTACCGCGCACCTTGCCGATCACCTTCATCGTGATGCCCCAGTGGGTGCGCTTCATCGCACCCCACGAGTCGTCCAACTCGCTCATGGACGGCTGGAGTTCACGCGCGACGAGCGGGCTGCGCAGCAGGGTGCGGTACAGCTCCGGGGCGGACTGTTCCACGGTCCGGTAGGCCTTGGACTGCACCGCGCTGCGGCCGTCGGTGTTGGCCCGGATCACCGCGAAGGCGTCCTTGGGCATGGTGGTCAGCACCCGGAACACTCCGGAGGTCCCGGCCACCTGCCGGGTGGCGTCCGCCAGCAGGTTCCGTGCCAGGCCGCCGTGACCGGCGGCCACCGCCTCGGTGGCGTCCGCCATGGACCGGGCGACGGCGGCGAAGACGGCCTCGAAGATCTGGATGACCCGGATGAACATCTGCTCGTCGTGGCTCCGCGTGGTCGGCGTCAGCGTCAGCTCCACCGCCCGCAGTACGTCGGACGGCACCGTGTCCCGCGCCGCCGCGACCGCGTCGGCGCAGGCCCGGACCAGCTCGGCCGTGTCGTCCTCGGCGGCCTGCGGCGCGGTGGCCGTCCCGCATCCGGCCGCGAGCCCGGTCGCCGCCGTCAGGGCGCGCAGGGCGGCCCGGGTACGGGCCCGCCCGTCCGGGGCTCCGGCCAGGGTGGCGGCCTCGATGGCCACCAGGTCGGCGAGCAGTGCGGTGATCACCAACTCCGTGCGCGCGTGGGCCCCGGCCCGGGCGAGCGAGGCGTAGACCGGCGTGCCGAGGTAGCTGTCGTAGTCGCCCTGCGCACCGTCCACCACCTGCGGCAGCCAGTCGGTGAGCAGCCGCGCGGCCGGGGCGGCCGGGGCGGCGGGTGCGACCGCGCGCAAGGCCGTCAGCAGCTCCGCGCCGACCGCGTTCTTGCCGACGGCCCGGTAGTGGCCGAGGACCGCGCGGTACGGGAAGCGGGCGGCGTCCCGGCCGTCGGCCCGCCAGGACGCCACCGCGCGCAGGGCGCGGCGCGGGTCGAGGTCGGCCGGGTCCGGCCGGGCGGCGGCCAGGCTGGGGCCGCCGACCCCGGGCGCGCGGCCCGGGTCGACGACGGGCGCGGGCGCGGTGGCGGCGGCAGGGGTGGTTGCGGCGGGCCCGGCGGCATGGGCCGGGGAAAGGGCGGTCCCGGATGTACGGGCGGATCGGTTTCCGCCGGGTGGGCACGGCCCTGATCGCGGAGCCGCCGCAGGAGGAGACGGCGTAGCGGGAGGCGGCACAG
>NZ_JBEOXE010000080.1:0-32709 GCF_040296485.1 Streptomyces sp. NPDC002138
TGGACCCGCCCCCTGCCCGGCCCCGGCCCGGCGCCCCGCACCCTGGCGTCCGAACTCCGCTGGGCCACCGCCTTCCTGACCCCCTGGCTCAGCCGGGTGGGGGCGCTGGGTGGGGCTGGAGTGGGGCGGCCGGGGTTCGTTACGGGGTGTTCAGTAGGGCCGCCACCTGGTCGGTTGTCAGGCAGCGGAGGGGGCCCAGGATGTGGGTGAGTTGGGGGGTGAAGGCGGGTGAGGTCGTGAGGACTTCGGCGGTGGGGCCGGTCGTCGTCGTCTCGCCGTTCGTCATCATCACCACCCGGTCGGCCGCCCGGGCCGCGAATTCCACGTCGTGCGTGGCGATCAGTACGGCGCGGCCCCGGGCCGCCAGGTCGTCGAGGAGCCGGATCAGCGCCGATTTGGCCCGCTGGTCCAGGCCGCGCGTGGGCTCGTCCAGGAGCAGCACCCCCGGCGCGGCGGAGAGCCGGACGGCGAGTACGAGCGCCAGCTTCTGGCCCTCCGAGAGGTCCCGGGGGTGCATGGCGTCGTCGATCCCCGGCACCAGCCGGTCCAGGACCTCCCGCGCGGGCCGGGCGTCCGGTCCGGCCGACTCCGCGTCCGCCTGGGCGAGTTCCTCCCGTACCGTCGGGCGGGAGAGCAGGTCGGTGGGCGTCTGGGGGACCAGCCCGACCAGCCGCCGGGCCTCGGCGGCCGGCAGCGTCCCGGGGTCGCGGCCGGCCTCGCCGCCGACCGTCACCGTCCCGGACCGGCGCGGCCCCGCCCCCTGCAGGGCCCACAGCAGCGAGGACTTGCCGCAGCCGCCGGGCCCCATCAGCGCGGTGACCTCCCCCGAGCGCAGGGTCAGGTCGACCTCCCGCACGGCGGGCAGCCCCATGTGGGTCACGGTCACCGCGCGCGCCCGCAGCGCCTCGGCCCCGGGGGCCGCCCCGGCCCGGTGGGCGGCCCGCGCCGGTCCGGGCGTCCGGCCCGCCAGCTCGGTCCGCAGCGGCCCGGCCGCCCGCCGGGCGTCGCGCACCGACAGCGGCAGGGGAGTCCAGCCCGCGAGCCGCCCCAGCTCCACCACGGGGGGCGCGACCGTCGACGTACGGAACACCTCCGCCGGGTGGCCGGACACCACGGAGCCGTCCCCGGGGAGGTGGATCACCCGGTCCGCGTACTGCGCCACCCGCTCCAGCCGGTGCTCGGCGAGCAGCACGGTCACCCGCAGGTCGCGCGCCAGCCGGGTCACGGCCGCCAGCACCTCGTCGGCCTCCGCCGGATCGAGGGCGGACGTCGGCTCGTCCAGTACCAGCACCCTGGGGTGCGCGGTGAGGACGGAACCGATGGCCACGCGCTGCTGCTGGCCGCCGGACAGCTCGTGCAGGGGCCGGTGGCGCAGCTCGGCCAGGTCCAGCAGGCCGAGGATCTCCTCGGTCCGCTTGCGCATCACCATCCGGTCCACCGCGAGCTGTTCCATCGCGTAGGCCAGCTCCTCCTCGACGGTGTCGGTGACGAAGCCGTCGAGCGGGTCCTGGCCCACCACCCCCACGAGGTCGGCGAGATCGCGGGGCGGGTGCTCGGCCGTGTCCCGGCCGCCGACGGTCACCCGTCCGTAGAGGGTGCCGCCGGTGAAGTGCGGGACGAGGCCGTTGACCGCGCCCAGCAGGGTGGACTTGCCGACGCCGGTGTGCCCGATGACCAGGCACAGCTCCCCTTCACCGATGGTCAGGTTCACGTTCCGCAGCACTGAGCGGGGCGCGTCGTCGTACTTCACACTGACGTTTTCGAAGCTGATCACGGGGATTCCTTGGCGGTGCGGGCCAACTCTGGGGCTACAGCGGTGGGTTGAGGTTCTGGGATGGTAACCGACACCCCTGAGCGGAGCACCGCCGAAGCCGCACCGCATTGCCGCGCCGCCCGGACGAACGGCCCGCCGCCCCGAGGGGTGGCGGGCCGTCCGTCCGGTTCGGTTCAGTTGGCCGGGCTCACCTGCACCGTGGTCAGCGCGCCGCCCGACGCCTCCTTCACGACCGCGATGCGGGTCCCGGTGTCCGGCACCTTCACCCCGACCTGCGGCAGGTCGGCGTTCCAGTAGGTGCCGTGCCGGTCGTCGAAGACGGGCACGCCCGGGCGCGCGGGAACCACCAGCGGCGCCCCCGCCTTGTGCAGCACGATCCGGTCGCTCGGCCGCAGCGAGAACGTCGCGTCGAAGGTCTGCGCTCGGGCGTTGACCAGGGATCCGTCCGCGAACCGCAGCGCGTCGGGCCGGGCGTCGACCGGCAGCAGCAGGCCACCGCCCGGGTGCGCCTTGGTGGTGTTGTCGCTGTAGGCGGTGTCCCACAGCCAGATCAGCACGCCCTGCTGGTAGGGGAAGAACTCCACCGTGTCGTTGGTCTGCCCGAAGTTGTACGGACCCGTCTTGAGGTACTCACCGAAGCCGGTGTAGCGGCGGTTCTCCACGACGTACGCGCGCGGGTGCTGCTCGCTGCCGTACCGCCCCTCGGTACGGTTCCACTTCACCGCGGTCCAGCCGTTCGCGCCCTGCTCCGCGCCGTCGTGGAGCAGTTCCCGGCCGTCCGCCGTGATCTTCAGGTCGTCGAAGGCCACGCCCTTGCCGTGGGTGTTGCCGTCGGAGGTCACCCGCAGCCGCAGCGTGACGCTCCGGCCCGCGTACGCCTCCAGCGGCACCCCGAGCTCGGCCCAGCCGTTCGAGGTTCCGCTGATACCCTTCGCCGGGATCGCCGCGCCGCCCACCGTGCCGGGCAGCGCCGCCCAGGTCGACCCGCCGTCGGTGGAGGCCTCCACGGTCAGGAAGTCGAAGTCCTTCTCCACGTCGTACCAGACCCGGGCGTCGAGCCGGGCCGGGGCGCCGGCCGGGACCCCGGTGAGGTCGACCGTACGCGTCAGGGTGTTGTCCATGAAGTCCCCGGTGCCGCTCCACCACTGGGACGCGCCCTCGTACGGATCGGCCAGCTCGGTGCGCGTCACCGACGGCGGCAGGTGCACCAACAGGGCTTGTGGATTCTCGGTGTTGTATCCGGAGACGCCGAGCACCGCCTTGGTCCGGCGGCCCGCGTCGGCCTCCGTGTACTCGAGCCAGCCCAGCTGGAGCTTGCTCCACGCGTCCAGGTCGCCCGGGAAGGCACCGGTGGTGTTGCGGCCCTTGCCGAGGTAGGAGGCGGAGGACATGAGCGACCAGAAGTTGACGCTGTTGTCCCCGTCCGAGCTGTACAGGTCGGGCAGGCCCAGGTCGTGGCCGAACTCGTGGGCGAAGAGGCCGACGCCGCTGTTCTCGCCGCCGGTCAGATAGTCGCCCGCCCAGATCCCGGAATCGCCGACCGGGGTGCCCCCCGCCTTGTTGCCCGCGGGGCCCGCGGTGCCGGCCTGGTCGTAGTACGCGAACCAGCGGTGCGCCCACACGGCGTCCTTGCCCTGGGCGCCGCCGCCCCAGGTCTGGTCCTTGCCGGCGTGGACGATCACCAGGTGGTCCAGGTAGCCGTCCGGCTCGTTGAAGTTGCCGTCGTGGTCGGCGTCGTACCGGTCCCACACGTCGTACTCGGCCAGCTGGGCCTTGATCTGCGCCGGGGTGCGGCCCTTGGCCACCTCACCCCGGTACCAGGCGTCGGTGGCGTCGCGGACCAGGTCCCAGTTGGTGCGGCACTGGCCGGGTTCGGCGCAGTTGTCGGTGCCGTAACGCGCTTCGTTCCAGGGGAGCTTGACCCAGCCGCTGACCTGGCCGTCCATGTCGTAGCGGCCGGAGGACTGCAGGTCGTAGTAGGAGCGCAGGCTGACGTCCCCGGAGGCCCGCGAGAAGAACTGCTGCTGGTAGGAGGCCTGGCTGAAGTCCTTGCGCCACAGTGTGTGGTTGTCGCTCGTGCCGGGCTTGGGTATCGCGTTGTGCAGCGGGCCCGGGGTGCCGCCGAAGCGCGGCTTGCCCTCGTACTGCGTGGTGTTGTCGACCTGGTCGCCGAACTCGGCGAGGATCACGAACACCTTGTCCTTGCGTTCCTGGGCCAGCTCCACGTAGTTCTTGCCGACCTTGGCGGTGCGGGGGAGGGTGCCGTCCGCCTCGGCCTTCAGGGTGCCCGCGGCGCCGGGACCGGCCGCGACGTCTTCGAGGGCCTGGCGGCGCAGGGCCTGGCGCTGGAGTTCCAGGGGCGCGGGCGGCGGCGCGGCCGCCTGCTCGCTCTGGACCGACTGCTGTGCCGGTGCGGGTGGGACCGCGGCGAGCGCGGCCGGGGTGAGCACGGGGGTGGCGAGGAGGGCGAGTGCTATCGCCGCTCCTGCCGCGACGAGTCTGCGCAACGTGGCGGACCTTTCTGGAAGTTGGTGCCGAAGCGCAGGTAATATTTCACATGTCACAGATCACGTATAGAGGTCGCGTGCGACTCGTGGTGGAGTGCCGGTCCGGTGTGCGATCTTGGCTCTTCGACGCCCACCCCCGACGAGTGCGAGCACCCCATGAGCCGCTTCGGCGCGACCCTACGCAGGGCGGCCCCGGCGTCCGCCGTCACCGCCGGACTCATCGCGGTGCTGGTGGGAGTCACCAGCTCCGCGGCGATCGTCTTCACCGCCGCCCGGGCGGCGGGCGCGGGCCCCCGGGAACTCACCTCCTGGATGCTGGCCCTCGGCGTCGGCATGGGCGTGACCTGCGTCGGGCTCTCCCTGCGCCACCGCGCGCCGGTCGTCACGGCCTGGTCCACCCCCGGCGCGGCCCTGCTGGTGTCGGGGCTCCACGGGGTCACCATGGCGCAGGCCGTCGGCGCCTTCCTCGTGTCGGCCGCGCTGATCGTGCTCAGCGGGCTCACCGGGTGGTTCGAGCGCGTTATGGGCCGGATCCCGGTGCCGCTCGCGGCGGGACTGCTGGCCGGGGTGCTCGTCCAGTTCGGCACCGGCCTCTTCCGCAGCATGGACGGCCACTTCGCCGTCGTCTTCTCGCTCTTCGCGACCTATCTGGTGGGCCGCAGGCTGCTGCCCCGGTACGCGGTCATCGTGGCGCTCGCCGTGGGTGTCGCCGTCGCCGCCGGGCAGGGGTCGCTGCGGCCCGGCATGGTCCACTTCGCGCTCGCCGAGCCGGTGTTCACCGCGCCCGCGTTCTCCTGGCAGGTGATCGTCAGCGTGGCGCTGCCGCTCTTCGTGGTCACCATGGCCTCGCAGAACCTGCCGGGCGTGGCCGTGCTGCGCGGCGACGGGTACGGCAGGGTGCCGGTGTCCCCACTGATCAGCTGGACCGGCGCCACCAACCTCGTGCTCGCGCCCTTCGGCTGCTTCGGCCTGAACCTGGCCGCCATCACGGCCGCGATCTGCACCGGCCCCGAGGCCCACGAGGACGCCGACCGGCGCTATCTCGCCGGCGTGTGGGCCGGGCTGTTCTACCTCTGCGTCGGCGTCTTCGGCGGCACCGTCAGCTCCCTGCTGACCGCGCTCCCCGCCCCCCTCATCCTCGGCATCGCCGGGCTGGGGCTGCTCGGCACCATCGCCAACTCGCTGTCCTCCGCGCTCTCCGACGAGACCTTCCGCGAGGCCGCCGTGGTCACCTTCCTGGCCACCGCCTCCGGGGTGACCCTGCTGGGGATCGGGTCCGCCTTCTGGGGGCTGCTCGCCGGGGCGCTGACCCTGCTCGTGACGCGCGGCTTCCGGCGTGCGGAGCCCGTGGCGCCGACCGCCGCACAGCCCTCGCCGTCCATGACGGACGATCAGGGGCGTGTCGGGGTCGACTCGGGGTGATTCCCGATGCCCGCGCCCCGCGCACCCGGACAGGATCGGCCCATGACGAACAGAGCCGCGACCCACGGCGCCGCGACCCATAGCGCCGACACCCGGACCCCGGTGGGCAACCTCCCCGCTCCACAGCGCGGTTGGGGGCCCCGGCGCACCGCCTTCGCGCGGGCCGCCTTCGTCGCCGGGCCCCTGTGCATGGGTGCCTACGGGGTCGTCCGGCTCGCCAATCCGGAGCACCGGCCGGACCTCGCCTGGACCGCCGGGCATCTCGTCATGCTCGTCGGGGTGGCCCTCTTCGGGGCGGTCTTCCCCGGCCTGCGCCGGCTGACCGAACCGGTCACCGGCGCCGCGCGGTGGAGCGCGCGCACCGCGACCGCCCTCGGCCTGGCCGGCACGCTGGCCGTCATCGCGCAGGCGGCCATCGACATCGCCGTCGGCCTGCGCGCGGCCGACCGCCCGGAGATGCACCGCCTCTTCGACCAGGTGCAGAGCCATCCCGGTGTGATGCCCGCCGTCTACACCGTCGTCCCGCTGTTCTTCTACGTCGGCCTCATCTGGCTCGTGGTCCAGCTCGCCGTGCAGCGCCGCATCGCCCTCTGGCGTCCCGTCGCCGTGGTGCTCGGCACCGCCGTCTCGGCCGTCAGCCTCGACCTGATCCCGCTCGGCGCACTCCTCTTCTGCGCGGCGCTCTCCCCGCTGGCCCGCGACCTCGCCACCGCCGTCCGCCCGGGGCAGCGGACGGGCGGGGCCTGACGCTGCCCGACGCCGCCGGGCGCCGCCGGGTGCCGTCGTCAGCCCGGCGGAGCCTCGCCGCGCAGGTGGGCCAGGACCGCCAGCACCCGCCGGTTGCCCTCCGTCGGATCCAGCTCCAGCTTCATGAAGACGTTGCCCGCGTGCTTGACCACGGAGGCCTCGGTCACCGTCAGCCGCTGCGCGATGGCCTGGTTGTTGAGGCCCTCGGCCATCAGGGCCAGCACCTCCCGCTCGCGCGGGGTCAGCCGGGCCAGCGGCCTGCCCGCGCTCTGCTGCTGGAGCAGGACCCGGACCACCTCGGGGTCGATGACGGTCTGGCCGTCCGCGACCCGGTCCAGGGCGTCCATGAACTCCGAGACCTCGCCGACCCGGTCCTTGAGCAGATAGCCGAGGCCCCCCTCGGCCGAGGACGCGCCGCTGAACAGCTGGGTGGCGTACGCGGTGGCCACGTACTGGGACAGCACCAGCACCGGCAAGTCCGCGTGCCGCGCGCGCAGTTCGAGCGCCGCCTTGAGTCCCTCGTCGCGGAAGCCGGGCGGCATCCGTACATCGGTGATGACCACGTCCGGCCGGTCCGCGTCCACCGCTCGGGCCAGCTCGGAGGCGTCGCCGACCGCGGCGACCACCTCGTGGCCGACGCGCGAGAGCAGTTCGACCAGCCCCGCGCGCAGCAGGACGGAATCCTCGGCGAGCACTAGGCGGAGCACGGGACCTCCACGCGGAGCTGGGTCGGTCCGCCGACGGGACTGGTCACGATGAGCCTGCCTTTCAAAATGGCCACACGGTCCGCCAATCCTTGCAAACCGGACCCGGCGAGCGGATCGGCGCCGCCGTGCCCGTCATCGGTGATCAGCAGCACCAGCCGCTCACCGCGCAGCCGCCCCACGACCGCGACCGCGTCCGCCCCGCTGTGCTTGGACGCGTTGGTCAGCGCCTCGGTGACCGTGAAGTACGCCATGGTCTCCACCGGGGGCGGGAGCCGTCCGGGGAGTTCGATGTCCACGCTCACCGGGATCGGGTTGCGCAGGGCCAGCTCCGCGACGGCCGCGGCCAGCCCGTGGTCGGTGAGCACCTGCGGATGGATCCCGCGGACCAGCCCGCGCAGCTGCTCCAGCGCCTGGCGGGCCTCCGCGCGGGCCCGGGTGATCAGCGGCGAGAGCGCCGACTCCTGGCCGCGCAGCTCCAGTTCGGCCAGCCCGAGCGTCATCATCAGGGCCACGAGCTGCTGTTGGGCGCCGTCGTGCAGATCCCGCTCGATCCGGCGCCGCTCCGCCTCGAAGGCGTCGACCAACCGGGCCCGGGAGCGGGTGAGTTCGATGACCCGGTTCCCGAGGTCCTCCTCGCGCGCGGAGAGCAGGAACTGGGCGATCCGTACCTGCGCGCCCGCCAGCAGCCCGCCCGCGTACGCGGCCACGAGCAGGCCGAGCAGCCCCGCGGCCGTCCCCGGCAGGGCCGCGACCGGATCGTCGATGACCTGCCCGGGGATCAGCATCACGTGGTCCGGGGCGATCGCCCACACGATCAGCGGCGTGGCCACCAGCAGCAGGGACAGCCCGAGCAGGGCCGTGAACCCGAGACCGGTGGCGGTGAAGACCACGCCGAGCACGGGTACGTACGCCAATTCGCGCCAGGTCGCCCGCTCGCGCAGCCGGGTCCGCAGCCAGGGCAGGGCCCCGGTGCCCGGCAGTGAACCGTGCGGATCGGCCAGCGGCTCCGGCTCCACCAGGCGCAGCCGCCGCCGCTCGGCCGCGCCGACCGGGATCCCGGACACGGCGGCCCCCATCAGCACGAGCAGACCGATCCCGAGCACGGACAGCCCGAGCCCGAGGAAGAGCAGCAGCGCGAAGCCGACCAGGACCAGGAACCCCCACACGGTGCCGCCGAGCAGGAAGGCCCAGGCGCGCAGCGGCCAGCGGGACACGAGGTAGCGCAGGGGGCGCCGCCGCAGGGCCTCCCAGACGGCGACGGTGGTCATGACGAGGGCCTCCAGGGATCATGGTCCGCACCCGACCAGAGATCATGGTCTGGACCCGACTGTATCGGCCGGCGGGCCCCGCCGTAGGTAGGGGAAACCCCACTCCGAGGTCTCCGCGCAGACCCACTGCGCGGACCGGGTCCACCCTGCTGAACTGGGGTTATGCCCCTGCTTACCGACACCCAGCTGCCCGCCGTCCACCTGGCCTCCGTGACCAAGAGCTACCCGAGCGCGGCGGGCCCCGTCCCCGTCCTGCACGGGGTCAGCGTGGGCTTCCCGCAGCGGGCGCTCACGGCGGTGATGGGTCCCTCGGGCTCCGGCAAGACCACCCTGCTGCACTGCGCGGCGGGCCTCGACACGCCCGACAGCGGGCAGGTCTTCCTCGGCGACACCGACCTCGCGGCCTGCGACGAGCGCGAGCTGACCCGGGTCCGGCGCGACCGGATCGGCTTCGTCTTCCAGCAGTTCAACCTGCTGCCCATGCTCACCACCTACGAGAACGTGGCCCTGCCGCTGCGGCTCCAGGGCGGCCGGGTCAGGAAGGCCCAGGTCATGGAGGCGCTCACGCAGGTGGGGCTGGGAGACAAGGCGGACCGCCGCCCGGCCCAGCTCTCCGGCGGGCAGCAGCAGCGGGTCGCCATCGCCCGCACCCTGGTCGCCGAACCGGAGATCGTCTTCGCCGACGAGCCGACCGGCTCCCTCGACCGCCAGACCGGGCGGCAGATCATGGCACTGCTGCGCGACACGGTGGACCGGGCGGGCCGCACGGTCGCCATGGTCACCCACGACCCCGCGGCCGCCGCCTGCGCGGACCGGGTCATCTTCCTCTCCGACGGCCGGGTCGTCGGCCGCCTCGACCACCCGACGGCCGACGCGGTCGCCGCCCAGCTGAGCATGTGGGAGCGCTGATGTGGCGCATATCGGTCCAGTCCGTGCGCCACTACTGGGCGCTGTTCGTCGGTACCTTCGTCGCGCTTGCCCTCGGCGTGGCCCTCATCGGGGTCTCGGCCACCGCCCTGGCCGCCACCTGGGCGGTGCCCGAGCCCGCCGCCGGCCTCCCCTCGGTCACGCTCACCGACGGCGCGGGCCACGCCCGCACCCTCTCCGGCGGCGCCCTGGACATGGGCGGTGTACAGAGCGTGCTGGCGATGGCCGGGGTGGTATCGGCCTTCGTGACCGTCTTCGTCATCGCGGGCACCTGCGCCTTCGGCATCGCCCTGCGCCGCCGGGACATGGGGCTGCTGCGCCTGGTCGGCGCGGGGGGCCCGCAGGTGCGCCGGATGGTGCTGGGCGAGTCCCTCGCGGTCGCGGTGCCCGCCGCCGTGACCGGCTGCCTGGCCGCGGCCGTCGCCGCCCCCGGCGTGCTGGACGCCCTGAACGGGACGGGTCTGTCCCCGGTCGAGCTGCACCTGGGTCCGGTGCTGTGGCCGCTGGTGTTCGCGGCGGGCAGCGGTCTGCTCATCGCCGTACTCGGTGTCTTCGCCGCCTCGAAGCGCGCGGCCCGGGTACGGCCCACGGAAGCCCTGCGCGAGGCGGACCTGGACGCCAGGACGATGACCGGCGGGCGGGCGCTGACGGGCGCGGCGCTCCTCGTGGGCGGCGCCGTCACGGTCTCCATGGCTCCCGGCTCCGGTGCCGAGGCGGCCACGCCCCTGGCCCTGTTCGGCACGATGGCGCTGGCCGTCGCGGCGGCCCTGCTCGGTCCCGTGTACCTCCCGCCGCTGCTGCGGCTGCTGTCCCTGCCGCTGCGCTGGGCCGACCCGGTCGCCGGCCGGATGGCCGCCGCCTCGGTCACCACCTCGCGCCGCCGCACCGCCTCGCTGGTGGGGCCGGTGCTGGCCATCGTCGCCATCGTCGGGGTGTTCACCACCGTCCTGTCCACCGCCGGGGCCGCGACCGAGGCCGACGACCGGGCCCGTACCGCCGCGCAGCTGATGGTCGAGCCCGCGGGCGGCGGCGGCCTGAGCCCCGCGGACCTGGCGGCGCTGCGCGCCGATCCGCGGGTGGCGGCCGTCTCGGCGCCCGCCGCGCTGGACGTCGCGGTCGCCGGGCCGATCGAGGTGTGGAAGGACCAGGCGGCGGTGGTGGATCCGGCGGCCCTCGCCCGGACCCACCGGATCACGGTCACCGAGGGGAAGGCCGCCGCCCTGGCGCCCGGAACGGTCGCGGTCTCCAAGGAGTTCGCCGACTGGTACGGACGCCACGTGGGCACCGAGGTGACGTACGGCCTCTTCGGCGGCCGGCCGGTCAAGGCCACGGTGGTCGCGGTCCTGGACGGCGGGTCGGCGGTGCCGCACCTGCTGCTGCCCCCGGACGCGGCGGGCGCGGCCGCCGCCCCCGAGCGGGCGAGCGTCCTGCTCGACCCGCGGACCGCGGGCTCCGCCGGAGCGGTCGCCGCCGAACTGACCCGCGCCATCGGCCCGGACCGCGTCAAGGTCACCGAGACCGCGCGCTGGTTCGACCACGCGGCCACCGGCCAGGACCGGTTGAACCGGCTGGTGCTGCTGGTGCTGACCGGGCCCGCCTCGCTGTACGCGCTGATCGCCGTCGCGAGCACCCTGGTGATGTCCTACAGCAGGCGCGGCCGCGAGGTCGCCGGGATGCGCATGATAGGCGTGAGTGCCGGCCAACTGCGCCGCATGGCCGTGTGGGAGAGCCTCGGCACCACCGCGGCGGGCGTCGCGATCGCCGCCGCGCTCGTCGCGATCGGCGCCCGGGCCTACCGCGGCGCGCTCACCGTCCTGGGCGGCGAAGCACCGCTCAGCGTGCCCTGGGCGCTGCTCACCACCCTGGCCGGGTCCTGCATGCTGGTGGGCGTCGTGGTCAGCCTCGCCGCGACCGGCCGTTTGCTCCGGCAAGGCGGAGTGGCGGCGATCACTTCACGGCAGTAGGTCTCCTTCGGTGATCGGCGTAGCGTTCTCCGTCACGTCGCGCCTATGCTGGGCCCCCCACATGACACATCCCCTTCACGTTCACCATTCGACGGCCCAAGTCCGTCAACTGGCCTGATCCTCACGAGCAGGAGTTTCCATGCGCGTCGCGATCGCCGAGGATTCCGCGCTCTTGCGAGCAGGAATAGCGAGGCTGCTGGCGGACGAAGGAATTGACGTCGTCGCTTCGATGGGTGACACCACGAATGTGCTCGACGTGGTCCGCACCACCCGGCCGCACGTGGTGATCCTGGACGTCCGGATGCCGCCCACGCACACCGACGAGGGCATCCGGGCGGCCATCGAGATCCAGCGGCACTGCGAGGGGACCGCCGTCCTGCTCCTCTCCCAGTACGTGGAACACACGTACGCCGAGGAACTCGTCCGCAACGCCCGAGGTGGGACGGGGTATCTGCTCAAGCAGCGGGTGGGCGACTTCGACGAGTTCCTCTCCGCCCTCCAGCGGGTCCGCGCCGGGGAGACCGTCCTGGACTCCGACATCTTCAAGCAATTCGTGGGCAGTCCGCGGGAGAAGCGGGCCACGGATCTGCTGACGCCCCGTGAGCGCCAGGTACTGGAACTCATGGCGACCGGTCTCACCAATGGCGGAATCGTCAACCGCCTCGGCATCTCCGAACGCGCCGTGGAAAAGCATGTCACCGCCATTCTCGGAAAGCTGCAGATCCCCAATACCGGGGAGAATCACCGCAGGGTGCTTGCGGTGCTCGATTATCTGCGCGGCGTCGAACGGCTGCAAAACATCACCGAGTGAAATGTAGTGGTTCGTAGTTCCGTGAAATTGCCGACTCCTTACCGCGTCGCGGCCGGCCTCATCTACCTTTCCGTCGGCAGCCTGGTCGGCCTCTTGCTGGCCCCGCTCGTCGTCGTCTCCCTGGTGCTCCGCGCCATCTCGTGGCTGCCACTCGTCGGCCTGCCGAGAGTCGTCTCCCTGTGCGTGCGCGGCTGGGCCGCCGCCGCGCGGTGGGCGGGCCGGACGCCCGAGGACCGGCCGCCCCGCGGCAGCGCCCTGCACGAGGCGCTGCGGGAGGTGCCGGCCAGGATGGCGGCGCTGCGCGACGGGTTCTCCTTCAGCCTCCCGATGCTGCGCGCCGTCGCCGACCTGGAGCGGCTGCTGGCCCACTCGGTCGCCGTGGACCGCACCGGGCCGGGCGACCCGCCGCACCGGGTGACCGCCGTGCGGGAGGAGCAGCGCCAGTCCTCCGAGGCGAACTGGGACGACATCGGGTACCTCGGACTGCTGCTGCTCGGCACGGTCTGGCTGATCCCGCTGGCCGCGCTGGCGATCCCGGTCGTGTCCTTCCTCGTGGCCCTGCCCGTCGGCCCGACCGAACAGCTCGCCTTCGGCCCCGGCAACACGATCCTGGTCGACGGCCCCGGCACCCGGATCCTGGTCGCACTGGGCTCCGTACTCGTCTTCGGCGTCCTGATCGGCCTGCTGTTCGGGATGGGCCGGCTCCGCGCCCGCATGGTCCGCCGCATCCTCAGCCGGATCGACGAGGCCGAGGCGCAGCGCCGGGAAGCCGCCGCGGAGCGCCAGCGCATCGCCGCGCTGCGGGTGAATGACGCGGATTACCGGCGACTGGAACGCGATCTGCACGACGGCGCCCAGGCCCGGCTCGCGATGCTGCTGATGACGCTCTCCTATGCGAAACGGCGCAGGAGCGATGACGCCGAATACCTCGCCACGCTGATCGAGGAAACCCACGAGGAAATCCGCCGGGCCCTCGACGAGATACGCGATCTGGTCCGCGGAATTCAGCCGCCCATTCTGAGCGACCGCGGGCTGGATGCCGCCGTCATCGCGCTGACCGAGAAATTCCACGTGCCTGTCTCGGTTTCCGGCCGGCTGGAGCGCAGGCCGGATGTCAATGTGGAATCCGCGGCCTATTACATCATCGTGGAATGCCTGGCCAATACGGTCAAGCACGCGAGCGCCACCAGCATCGACGTCAGCCTGGACCAGTACGACAACCACCTGGTCGTCTCGGTGACGGACGACGGTGTCGGAGGCGCCACCTGCACGGCCGGTACGGGCCTGCGCGGCCTCGAGGACCGGGCCGCGGCCCTCGGCGGGCGGCTTGATGTCGCCAGCCCCGCCGGTGGGCCCACTACGGTCAGGGCCACGCTGCCCTGGTCGATAAACAAGGTCTGACCTGCGTCTTTGCCTCACATCGAAACTCCTTGCCCTTCCTTGACCGGGTGGCCGAGGATGTGGGGGTACGGGTAACCGCACCATCCGGGGTGCGGGTAGCCGCACCTACCGGAGAGATGGGGGAGAGACGTGGAGGCGCACCAAGCGGCGGACCGGCTGCGAGAACTCGCGCATGACCACACCGTTCCCGGCGCGCAGCTGACCGTTCACCGGGCGGGGCAGAACCTGTCCGTGGCCACCGGAGTGCTCCGCGCGGGTGCTCCCGCCGCGGTCACGACCGCCACGGGATTCGCCTATGGTTCCGTCACGAAGGCCTTTACCGCCACGCTGGTGGCCCGGCTGGAGTCCGACGGCGATCTGGAACTCGACGATCCGGTCGGGGAGTACCTGGCCGAGTTCGACGCGGCGACGGATGACGCGATATCGTCCGTCACCCTGCGGAATCTGCTCAGCCACACCGCCGGTCTGATCGCCGACCATGAGCCGGACCGGGCGGACGACGCCTCCCTGGCCCGTTATGCGGCGAGCATGGCGACCACCGCGTCGCTGCATGAACCGGGCAGCTTCTTTTCGTACTCGAATTCCGGATACAACATTCTGGGCCGGGTCATCGAAGCCGTCACCGATATGACGTGGCAACAAGCGATGGGGAATCTCCTGCTGCGCCCGCTCGCCGTCGATCCGCTGTTCCTGCACGGCCCGGCGGCCCCCGGCCGCGTGCGGGCCGACTGTCACACGGTGCGGCCCGGTGAGCGCGTGGCGCGTCCGGCCGACCCGTACGTGCCGCCCAGTTGGGCACCGGCCGCAGGCCTCGCGGGCAGCGCCGACGACCTGATCGCACTGGCCCGGCTCCACCTCGGCCACCACCCCGCGTCGGCCGCCCTGGCGGGTGCGCGGGGATTCTCCGGGACGGGTGCGCGGGTGGCCGCGGCCGATGCCTTCGGCATGGCCGACGGCTGGGGCGCGGGACTGGCCCACTACGCCTCGCCCGAGGGCGACTGGCTCGGGCACGACGGCACCGTCGACGGAAGCACCGCCCACCTGCGGTTCCACCCGGCGAGCGGCACCGCCGTGGCACTGACCACCAACTCCACCACGGGCACGCTGATGTGGGCCGATGTCGTGGACTGGCTCCGCGAACTCGGCGTCCCCGTCGGCGACTACCGGCCCGCTCTGCCCCAAGAGGCTTCCCCGCACGGGGACGTGAGATCACTGATCGGCGAATTCCGCAACGGTGACACCTGTTTCGCCATCCACGCCCACGGCGACGGCGACGGCGGGAGCGGCGGCGACGGCCGGGGGCTGCGGCTCTCGGACGGCACCGGCCTGATCGCCGATCTGACCCTGTACGACGGGCTGGTCTTCACCGCCCGGCGCGCCGACGCCCACGAGGCGCCGTACACGGGCCGCTTCGTCCTCGACCCGGCCACCGGCGAGGCCACCCTGCTGCAGCTCGGCGGACGCTCCGCCCGGCGCGTGGCGGCCGCGTAAGCCCTCGCCCCCGAGCGGCGGCCCGACCGAGACCTGACCACCCGGCCGGGCCGCCCATCCGCCGCACCCCTGGCCCGTGCCCCGCCCGGCAAGCCCCGCCGGTCCCCCCCTGTTCTTCCCGTGTTCCCCGTTCTCCCCATTCCCGCCGTGGCGCGGCTCCGCCCCCGCGGCCCCCCTTCTTCGCTCCACCTCACCGCACCCCGCACCGGTTCCAGGCGGTCCGCCCCGGCATCCCCATGCCCACGCCCGGAATCCGCCCCTTTCTGGAGGTACAACGTGGCTCGCGCCGACGCGTCGGACAACCTGGATCTCTCCCGTCAGGTGGAGTTCTGGCGGGGCAGGCTGGAGGGCATCGCCCCCCTCGAACTGCCCGCCGACCGACCGCGCCCGGTCATCCGCAGGCCCCACACCGCGGCCTACGAGTGCGCGCTCCCGGCCGCCGCGGCGGCAGCGCTGACCGCCGCCGGAGCGCCCTTCGCCGGTGCCGCGGCCGGCGGCGCGCCCGCCCCCGGCGCCGTCCTGGCCGCCGCCGCCATCGCGGTACTTGCGCGCCACTCCGGCCAGGAGGACATCGCCCTCGGCGTGCCCTCCCCGCGCACCGGCCACACCGTGGTCCTGCGCGTACCGGTCGACGCCTCGGCTCCCTTCGGGACGCTGCTCGGCGACACCGCCGCCCGGCTGGCCGACGCCCTCGCGCACGACGGCGTACCGCTCGACGAACTGGCCCGGACGCTCGCCCCGCACAGCGACACCGGCATCACCCCGTTCGTTCAGGCCGTGGTGGCCGTGCCGGGTGAACTCCCGCACGGCTCAGGTGAGTTCGACCCGCTCGACCTGTCCTTCGAGGCCGACCCCGAGGCGGCGCTGCTGCGGATCCGCTACAGCACGGCCCTCTTCGACGAGTCCACTGCCGCCCGGCTCGCCGGTCACCTCGGCGTGCTCCTCGCGGCCGCGGCCGCCGAGCCGGCCCGCTCGCTGTCCGCGCTGCCGATGCTCACGGACCCGGAGTTCGAGCAGGTCGTCCGGGAGTGGAACGACACCGCCCGCGAGGTCCCGCTCGCCACCTTCCCCGAGCTGTACGCCGTGCACGCCGCCGCCCGCCCCGACGCGACCGCCGTCATCGACGAGCGGGGCGCGGTCAGTTACCGCGAGCTCGACGAGCGGGCCAACCGGATCGCCCACCACCTCATCGCCCAGGGCGCGGGCCGCGACCAGCTGATCGGCCTGTGCGTGGAGCGCGGCGCCGCCATGGCGGCCGGGCTGCTCGGCATCATGAAGGCGGGCGCCGCCTACCTCCCCCTCGACCCGGCCTATCCGGCCGACCGGCTGGCCTACATGCTGGAGGACTCCGGCGCCCGGATCGTGCTCACCGAGCGCGCACTGCGCGCCGCGCTGCCCGCCACCGACGCCGTCCTCGTCGACCTGACCGACGACCGCGCCGCGATCGAGGCCCGCCCGGCCACCGCCCCCGCCGTGGAGCTCGCCCCCGAGGACCTGGCCTACGCCATCTACACCTCCGGCTCCACGGGCCGCCCCAAGGGCGTGCTGGTCTCGCACGCGGGCATCGGCAACCTGGCCGCCGTACAGGCCGAGGCCTTCGAGGTGACCGGCGAGAGCCGGGTCCTGCAGTTCGCCTCCACCAGCTTCGACGCCGCGTTCTGGGAGGTCTGCATGGGCCTCCTCACCGGGGCTGCCCTGGTCATGGGCAGCAAGGAGACCCTCGCCCCCGGCGAGCCGCTGGCCGCCTACGCCGCCGAGCACGGGGTCACCCACGCCACGCTGACCCCGGCCACCGTCGCCGTGCTGCCCGAGGGCCGCGGTCTGCCGGAGACCACCACGCTCATCGTCGCCGGTGAGGCCAGCACGGGCGACCTGGTCGCCCGGTGGTCCGCGGGCCGCCGGATGATCAATGCCTACGGCCCGACGGAGAGCACGGTCTGCGCGACCATGAGCGCCCCGCTCAGCGGTGCGGCCGTACCGCCGATCGGCACGCCCATCGCGAACTTCCGCGTGTACGTCCTGGACGAGGCCCTGCACCCGGTCCCGGCCGGGGTGCGCGGCGAGCTGTACATCGCGGGCATCGGCCTGGCGCGTGGCTACCACGGCCGCTCCGGCCTCACGGCGGAACGTTTCATCGCCAATCCGTTCGGTGCGCCCGGCGAGCGCATGTACCGCTCCGGCGACATCGCCCGCCGGCAGGCCGACGGCACCCTCGAATACCTGGGCCGCGCCGACGACCAGGTCAAGGTGCGCGGCTTCCGCATCGAACTCGGCGAGATCGAGAGCGCCCTGGCCCTCCACCCCGACGTGGCGCAGGCCGTGGTCCTCACCCACAACACCAACCTGCTCGCCTACGTCTCCTGCGCCGCCGGGCGCCGCCCGACCGCCGCGGACCTGCGCGTCCACCTCGGCGCCGATTTGCCCGAGCACATGATCCCCTCGGTGATCGTGGTCCTCGACGACCTCCCGCTCACCCCGAACGGCAAGGTAGACCGCAAGGCCCTCCCGGCCCCGGGCACCGTCCGCGAGAGCGTCCCCGCCGACGAAGCCGCCGGTGACGGGGGCGCGGCGGACGGCGGAGCCCCGCGCAACGCCGTCGAGGAGACCCTCGCGGGCGTCTGGGCCGAGGTGCTCGGCCTCGAACGCGTCGGCATCCACGAGGACTTCTTCGCACTCGGCGGCAACTCGATCCTGTCCGTACGGGCCGTGGCCCGCATGCGCCGGGCCCTCGGCGTCAAGCTCTCCCCGCGCATCCTGTTCGACACCCCCACCATCGCCGCGCTCGCGGCCTTCGTGGCCCCCGAGGAGAGCGTCCAGGACACCGCCATCCCCGTCGTCTCCCGCGACGGCGTGCTCCCGATGTCCTTCGGCCAGCAACGCCTGTGGTTCCTGGAGGACTTCGACCCCGGCAGCGGCGAATACCACACCGCCATGGGCCTGCGCCTGACCGGCGCCCTGGACACCGCCGCCCTGCGCGCGGCCGCCGCCGACCTCACCGCCCGCCACGAATCCCTGCGCACCACCTTCGGTGTCGTCGGCGGCCGCGGCGTCCAGGTCGTCCACCCGCAGGACGCGCCCGAAGCGGCCCCGCAGTGGCGCACCGCCGACCTGTCCGACGTACCCGCCGCGCTGCGCGAGGAGCGGCTGCGCGAGCTGGTGCGCGCGGAGACCGCCCGCGCCTACGACCTCAAGACCGGCCCCCTGGTCCGCGTGCTGCTGGTCCGGCTGGCCGCCGACGAGCACGTGTGCGTCCTCGGCATGCACCACATCGTCACCGACGGCTGGTCGATGGGCGTCGTCACCCGCGAACTGGGCGAGCTGTACGCCGCCCGCGCCGAGGGCCGCCCGGCCGCCCTGGCCGACGTACCCGTCCAGTACCCCGACTTCGCGGCCTGGCAGCGCGGCCGGCTCGAAGGCGGCGGCCTGCTGGAGCAGCAGCTCGGCTGGTGGCGCGAGCGCCTCGACGGCATCGCCCCGCTGGAACTGCCCACCGACCGGCCCCGCCCGGCCGTGCGCTCCTCCGCCGGAGCCCAGTACGCCTTCGCGATACCCGCCGACACCACCGCCTCCATCCGCCACCTCGCGCAGGAGCAGGGCGCCACCCTCTTCATGGCGCTCACCGCCGCCGTCAAGACCGTCTTCGCCCGCTACTCCGGGCAGCAGGACATCGCGGTCGGCACCGCCACCTCGGGCCGCGCCCAGGCCGATCTCGAGCACCTGGTCGGCTTCCTGGTCAACACCGTCGTGCTGCGCTCCCGGGTCGAGCCCGACATGAACTTCGGGCAGCTCCTGGGACAGGTCAAGGAGACCGTCCTGGAGGCCTTCGCCCACGAGGACGTCCCCTTCGAGCGCCTCGTCGAGGCCGTGCGCACCGAGCGCGACACCAGCCGCACCCCGCTCGTCCAGGCCATGGTGGTGCTGCAGAACGCCCCCACCGAGGACCTCGGGCTCCCGGGCGTCCACGCCACCGCCTACCCGGTGGACCGCGAAGCCGCGCCCTTCGACCTCACCGTCGAGTTCTTCGAGACCGACGGCGGCCTCACCGCCCAGGTCGGCTACAGCACCGCCCTCTTCGACGAGGCCTCCATCGCCCGCTTCGCCGGGCACCTCTCCACCCTGCTGCTGTCCGCCGCGACCGCCCCCGACCAGCCGCTCGCCGCCCTCGCGATGCTCACCGACGAGGAGTTCGGCCAGGTCGTACGGGACTGGAACGGCCCCCGCACCGAGCCGCTGACCGGGACCTTCCCCCAGCTCGTCGAGGCCCAGGCGCGTCGCCGCCCCGACGCGCCCGCCGTCGAGGACACCCACACCACCCTCACCTACCGGGCGCTGGACGAGGCCGCGAACCGGCTCGCCCACCACCTCGTCGCCCACGGAGCGGGCCCCGGCTCGATCGTCGGCCTGTGCGTGGAGCGCGGCGCGGACCTGGTCGTCGGCCTCCTCGGCATCATGAAGGCGGGCGCCGCCTATCTGCCGCTGGACCCCGGCTATCCGGCCGACCGGCTCGCCTTCATGCTGGCCGACTCCGGCGCCGCGATCGTCGTCACCCAGACCGGACCGCTGGCCGGGCTGCCGCCCACCGACGCCCTCGTCGTGGACCTCACGGCGGACCGCGAGCTGCTCGCCGCCCGCCCGGCGAGCGCCCCCGACGTGGCGCTGCTGCCCGCCGACCTGGCGTACGTGATCTACACCTCCGGCTCGACCGGCACCCCCAAGGGCGTCCTCGTCCCGCACGCGGGCATCGGCAACCTCGCCTCCGCCGAGATCGACCGGCTGGAGGTCACCGAGGACAGCCGCGTCCTGCAGTTCGCCTCGTCCTCCTTCGACGGCGCCGTCATGGAAGTCCTGATGGCCCTGCCCGCGGGCGCCACCCTGGTGCTGCCCCCGCACGGCCCGATCGTCGGCGAGGCCCTCCAGACCTTCCTGCGCGAGCGCCGCATCACCCACACGCTGCTCGCCCCCTCCGCCGTCGCCACCCTCGTCCCCGAAGGCCTGGAAGGCCTGCGGACCCTGGTCGTCGGCGGCGAGGCCAGCACCGGCGACCTGGTCGCCCGCTGGTCCCGCGGCCGCCGGATGATCAACGCCTACGGGCCGACCGAGTCCACCGTCGTCGCCGCGATGAGCCTGCCGCTGGCGGGCGGGGCCGTCCCGCCGATCGGCAGCCCCCTGCCCAACACGTGCGTGCGCCTCCTCGACGCCGCGCTCCAGCCCGTCCCCGTCGGGGTCCCCGGCGAGCTGTACATCGCGGGCCCGCACCTGGCCCGCGGCTACCACGGCCGGGCCGGGCTGACCGCCGAGCGGTTCACCGCCGACCCGTACGGCGAGCCCGGCGCGCGCATGTACCGCTCGGGCGACGTGGCCCGGCTGCGCGCCGACGGCGCCCTCGAATACCTCGGCCGCGCCGACGACCAGGTCAAACTCCGCGGCTTCCGCATCGAACTCGGCGAGATCGAGACCGCGCTCGGCCGCCACCCGGCCGTCCGCGACGCCGTCGTCGTGGTCCACGAGGACGAGCGGGCCCGCAAGCGCCTCGTCGCCTACCTCGTCGCCGACGGCGGCCCCGGCAGCGTCCCCGCCACCGGCGAACTCCGCTCCCACCTCGCCGGATCCCTGCCCGACTACATGGTGCCCGCCCAGTTCGTCGCCCTGGACCGGCTCCCGCTCACCCCGAGCGGCAAGGTCGACCGCCGCGCCCTGCCCGCGCCGCAGCCGCAGACCGGGGCCCCGGACACCGCCCACACCCCGCCCCGCGACGCCACCGAGGAGACCCTGGCCGCCGTCTGGGCCGACGTACTCGGTGTCGAGCGGGTCGGCATCCACGACAACTTCTTCGACCTCGGCGGCGATTCGATCCTCTCGATCCAGGTGGTCTCCCGGGCCCGCCAGGCCGGGCTGCTGCTGACCTCCAAGCTGCTGTTCGTCCACCAGAGCATCGCCGCCCTCGCCGGCGCGGTCACCGCCGTCGACGAGCACCCGGCCGCCGCTCCCGCGCAGGTGTCCGGTCCGGCCGAACTCACGCCCATCCAGCGGTGGTTCTTCGCCGAGCACACCGTCAACACCGACCACTACGGCATGTCCGTCCAGGTCGAGCTGGCTCCCGAGACCGACACGGCCCTGCTGGAACGCGCCCTCGGCGCGATCGTCGTCCACCACGACGCCCTGCGCATGCGCTACACCCGCGACGGCGCCGAGTGGACCCAGGAGTACACCGACCGCGCCGCCGGCCTCTTCTCCGTACGCGACCTGTCCTCCCTCACCGACACCGAGCGCGAAGCGGCCCTGCACGAGGCCGCCTCCAGCGCCCAGCGCTCCCTCGACCTCGCGGGCGGCGCCCTCGTCAAGGGCGTGTTCCTGCGGCTCGGCGCGGCCCGCCTGCCGCGCCTCTTCCTCACCGTGCACCACCTGGTCATGGACGGCGTGTCCTGGCGCGTGCTCCTCGAAGACCTCGCCACCGCCTACGGGCAGCTCGCGGAAGGCCGCACGCCCGACCTCGGCGCCAAGTCCAGCAGCTACGGCCAGTGGTCCGAGCGACTGGCCGACCACGTCCGTACGGGCGCCCTCGACCACGAGGCCGCCCACTGGCAGCGGGTCTCCGCGGCCACCCGCGCCCTGCCGCGCACGGCGGACGCGGCGGAGGCGGCCGCCCCGAACACCTTCGGCACGGCGGCCACCGCCTCCGTCAGCCTCGGCCGCGCCGACACCGAAGCCCTTCTCCAGCGGGTCCCCGCCGCCTACCGCACCCAGATCAACGACGTCCTGCTCACCGCGCTGGGCCGGGTCCTCGGCGACTGGGCGGGCGACCCCGTCACCATCGCCCTCGAAGGCCACGGCCGCGAGGAACTCTTCGAGGACATCGACCTCTCCCGCACGGTCGGCTGGTTCACCACCATCTACCCCGTCACCCTCGACGTCCCCGCGGGCGACTGGGGCCCGGCCCTCAAGCACCTCAAGGAGGAGCTGCGGGCCATCCCCGGCCGCGGTCTCGGCTACGGCGCCCTGCGCTTCCTCGCCGAACCCGGCACCCCGGGCCACGCCCTGCGCACCGCCCCGCACCCCGAGGTCAGCTTCAACTACCTCGGCCAGTGGGACGGCACCACCAGCCACAGCGGTCTGGTCCGCAGCCGCCTCGCCGCCCTCGGCGCCGACCAGGCCCCCGACCAGCCCCGCCCGCACCTCATCGACATCGTCGCCGCCGTCACCGACGGCGAACTGCGCATCGACTGGATCCACGCCCCGTCCGCGCACCGCACCGAGGCCGTCCAGCAGCTCGCGGACACCTTCCTCGCCGCCCTGCGCGACCTGATCGCCCACTGCCTGCTCCCCGGCAGCGGCGGCGCCACCCCCGCCGACTTCCCGCTCGCCGCCCTCGCGCAGAGCGAGGTCGACCGGATCGCGGGCCCCGGCAGCGCGGCCAGGGAGGTGGAGGACATCCACCCGCTGACCCCGATGCAGGCGGGCATGCTCTTCCACACCCTCGCCGAACCCGGCTCCGGCGCCTACTTCGAGCAGCTGACCTTCGCCCTCGACGGGGTGCGCGACCCGCACCTGCTCGCCGCCGCCTGGCAGACCGTCGCCGACCACACCGAGGTCCTGCGCTCCTCGCTCTTCTGGCAGGACACCGAGCGCCCCCTGATGGTCGTCGGCCGCCGCGCCGAACTGCCCGTCACCCACTTCGACTGGCGCGCCCGCACCGCCGACGAGCAGGAGAGCGCCCTGCGCGCCTTCCTCGCCGAGGACCGCACCCGGCCGCTGGACCTGAGCACCGCCCCGCTGATGCGCCTCGCCCTGATCCGGCTCTCCGACACCAAGGTGCGGCTCGTCTGCTCCTTCCACCACATCCTGCTGGACGGCTGGTCCACCTTCGACGTGCTCGGCCAGACGTTCACCGCGTACGCCGCCCTCGCCGCCGGTGAGCCGCCCGTGCTCCCCGCCCGGCGCCCCTTCTCCGCGTACGTCGCCTGGCTGGAGCGCCAGGACCTCGGCGAGGCCGAGGCGTACTGGCGCGAGCTGCTCGCCGGATTCGCCGCGCCGACCGCACTCCCCGGCGTGCGCGGCGCCGCGAGCGGACCCCGCGCCGGGGCCGCCGGACGCACCGTGCGACGCCTGTCACCGCAGCTCTCGCGGCAGCTGGCCGACTTCGCCCGCAGCCACCGGATCACCGTCAACACCGTGCTCCAGGGCGCCTGGGCGCTGCTGCTCGGCCGGCACGCGGGGGAGCGGGACGTCGTCTTCGGCGCCACCGTCTCCGGCCGCCCCACCGAGCTGGCGGGTGTCGACTCCATGGTCGGCATGCTGATCAACACCCTGCCGGTGCGCGTCCGGATCGACGAGGCCGCCCCGGTCGGCGCCTGGCTCGCCGCGGTGCAGCGCGCCCAGGTCGACGCCCGGCAGTACGAGTACGTACCGCTGCCGCAGATCCAGGGCTGGAGCGACGTCGCGCGCGGCACCAGCCTCTTCGAGAGCCTGGTCGTCTTCGAGAACTACCCGGTCGACGAGGAGGCCGCCGCCGCCCACGGGCTGCGCCTGCACGGCCTGGAGGGCACGGAGGCCACCAACTTCCCGCTCAACCTGATCGCCTACGCCGGCGACGAGCTGACCTACACCCTGGCCTACGACGCCGGGCTGTACGACGAGCGGGAGGCGGACCGCCTCTGCGGCCACCTCGACGCCCTCCTCGCCTCGATCGCGCACAGCGCCCCGGACCAGCCGGTGGCGGCGCTCGCGATGCTCACCGACGCCGAGGCCGAGCTGACGCTGCGGTCCTGGAACGACACCGCCCGCCCGCTCCCGGACGCCACCCTGCCCGAGCTGTTCGCGGCCCGCGCCGCGCTGCATCCGGACGCCGTCGCGCTCTCGTACGAGGGCCAGGAGGTGACGTACGCCGAACTGGACGAGCGCGCCAACCGCCTCGCCCACCACCTGGTCTCCCTCGGCGCGGGCCCGGAGAGCCTCGTCGGCCTGTGCCTGGAGCGCGGCCCGCGGGCCGTCACCGCGCTGCTCGCCGTCCTCAAGGCGGGCGCCGCCTACGTGCCTCTCGACCCGGACTACCCCGCCGACCGGCTCGCGTACATGATCGGCGACGCCGGGATCCGGCTGCTGGTCACCGACGCCGGGCTGCGCGACCGCCTCCCGGCCACCGCCGGCGCCGCCCTGGTCGACCTGGACGCCGAAGCGGCGCGGATCGCGGCCCGCCCCGGGACCGCGCCCGCCGTCACCGCGGCCCCCGACGGACTCGCCTACGCCATCTACACCTCCGGCTCCACCGGCACCCCCAAGGGCGTGCTGACCAGCCACCGGGCCGTCGTACGGCTCGTCCACGAGGCGGCGTACACGGACATCGGCCCCGGCGACACCGTCGCCCAGTTCGCCTCGCTCTCCTTCGACGCCTCCACCTTCGAGGTGTGGGCCGCCCTCCTCGGCGGCGCGCGCCTCGCCGTCCACCCGTCCGAACTGCCCACCTCCGCCGGACTCGGCCGCTTCCTCAAGGACCACGAGGTCACCCACCTCTGGCTCACCGCGGGCCTGTTCCACCAGATCGCCGACGACGCGATCGGCGTCTTCAGCGGACTGCGCCAGCTCATCGCGGGCGGCGACCGGCTCTCCCCGGACCACTGCGCCCGCGTCCTGGACGCCCACCCGGGGCTGCGCCTGACCAACGGCTACGGACCCACCGAGGCCACCACCTTCACCACCACCCACGACCTGCGCGGCGCCCTGGGCGACGGCACGGTCCCGCTGGGCGCGCCGATCGCCAACACCAGGGTGTACGTCCTGGACACGGCCCTGGCACCCACCGCGACCGGTGTCCCCGGCGAGCTGTACATCGCGGGCGCCGGACTGGCCCGCGGCTACCTCGGGCGGCCCGGCCAGAGCGCCGAGCGGTTCGTCGCCGACCCGTACGGCGCCCCGGGGGAGCGGATGTACCGCTCCGGTGACCTGGTGGCCTGGCGCCCCGACGGCACCCTGGAGTTCCTCGGCCGCGCCGACGGCCAGGTCAAGATCCGCGGGTTCCGCATCGAGACCGGCGAGATCGAGGCCGCGCTCGTGGCCCACCCGGCGGTGGGGGACGCCGCCGTCGTCGTCCACACCGACGGCGAGGGCGCCGGATCCGGGCGTACGGTCCTGGTCGCCCACGTCGTCCCGGCGCCCGGGGTGCCCGCGCCCGGCGCCGAGGAGCTGCGCGCCCACCTGGCCGCCTCGCTGCCCGAGCACATGCTCCCGGCCGCCTTCACCAGCCTGACCGCGCTGCCGCTGACCGCGAACGGCAAGGTCGACCGCAAGGCGCTGCCCGCCCCGGCGGCGGAGCGGCGCATGGCCACCGGCACGGAGTACGAAGCCCCGGCCACCGTCACCGAAGAGGTCCTGGCCGAGGTCTGGGAGGAGCTGCTCGGCGTCGAACGGGTCGGCGTCCACGACAACTTCTTCGCGCTGGGCGGCGATTCACTGCTCGCCCTGCGGATGGCCTCGCGGATCAACGCCGTCTTCGGCACCGAGCTCTCCCCCCGGTCCCTCTTCGACCGGCCGACGGTCGCCGAAACCGCCTACGCCGTCGAGGAGATCATCCTCGCCGAGCTGGAGGCCGCGGCCGACGGCGCCGAGGCCGCCGAGGGCGCCGAGGCCCTCTGAGAACCCCCGCCCCACCCCCGCCCCGTCCCCTCACCGATCCCTTCTGAAAGGTCCTCTCGTGTCCAACCCCTTTGAGCAGTCCGACCGTTCCTACAGCGTGCTGGTCAACGACGAGGGCCAGCACTCGCTCTGGCCCACCGGTACCGCCGTCCCGGCGGGCTGGCACACCGCCCTCGCCGACCGGCCCCGCGAGGAGTGCCTCGCGTACGTCGAGACCCACTGGACCGACATGCGTCCGCGCAGCCTGGCCGCCGCGCCGGCCGGCGCCTCCGCCGCCGCCAACGGCTGACCGACTGGCCCTTCGGCCGCCGCCCGCGGCCGACACCGTTCCCGCCGCTCCGAACCGCTGACCCGCACTCCCTGGGGGATCCCTCGATGAACACGCCGTCTTCCCGCGCGGACCGGATAGCCGCCCTGCCCGACCGGCTCCGGGAGTCGCTCGCACAGCGGCTCTCCGGCCGGGCCCAGGCCGCCGCCGCGGCCGCCGCGGGGCCGCTGGTCCCCGCGGTCCCGCGCGGGGACGGGCTGCCGCTGTCCTACGGGCAGCAACGCCTTTGGTTCCTCGAGGACTTCGACCCCGGCCGCGCCGACTACCACTCGGCGCTCCCGCTGCGCATCACCGGCGCGCTGGACGCCGACGCGCTGCGGGGGGCCGTCGGCGACCTCGTGGCACGCCACGAGGCACTCCGCACGACCTTCCGCGCCAGGGACGGCAAGGCCCTCCAGGTCGTCCACGACGGGCTCGCCCCCGGCTGGTCGGCGGTCGAGGCGGACGGCGAGGAGAGCGCGCGGGAGATCGTCCGCGCCGAGATGGCACGCCCCTACGACCTGGCGGGCGGCCCCCTGGTCCGCGTGCTGCTGGTGCGTCTGTCCGCCGACGAGCACGTGTGCGTCCTCGGCATGCACCACATCGTCACCGACGGCTGGTCGATGGGCGTCGTCGCCCGCGAGCTGGGCGAGCTGTACACCGCCCGCGTCCAGGGCCGCCCGGCCGCCCTGGCCGACGTACCCGTCCAGTACCCGGACTTCGCGGTGTGGCAGCGCGGCCGGCTGGAGGACGGCGGGCTGCTGGAGCGGCAGACCGACTGGTGGCGCGAGCAGCTGAAGGGCATCGCCCCGCTGGAGCTGCCCACCGACCGGCCCCGGCCCGCCGTCCGGTCCTCCGCCGGAGCGGTCCACGCCTTCGCCCTGCCGGAGCACACCCTCACCGCCCTCCAGGAGCTGGCCCGCGCCCACGGCGCGACGCTCTTCATGGTGCTGACGGCCGCCGTCAAGGCGGTCCTCGCCCGCTGGTCCGACCAGGAGGACATCGCGCTCGGCACCTCCTCCGCCGCCCGCGGCCACCGGGAGCTGGAACAGCTCGTCGGCTTCCTCGTCAACACCGTCGTCCTGCGCACCCAGGTCGAACCCCAGCTGTCCTTCGCCGAGTTGCTCGGCCGGGTCAAGGACACCGTCCTCGACGCCTTCGCCCACGAGGACGTCCCCTTCGACAAGCTCGTCGAAGCCGTCCAGCCCGAGCGCGACCCCAGCCGGACCGCCCTCGTCCAGGCCATGGTGGTGCTCCAGAACGCCCCCGCCGACGCCCTCGTGCTCCCCGGCGCCCGCACCACGGCCTACCCGCTGGAGCGCGACGCCTCCCTCTTCGACCTCACCTTCGAATTCGAGGAGCGGGACGGGGCGCTGCACGGTCTGATCGAATACAGCACCGAGCTGTTCGACGAGAGCACCATCGCCCGGCTGACCGGCCACCTGGAGGTCCTGCTCGGCGGCGCCGTCGCCGACCCGGACACCGCCGTCGGCGCGCTGCCGCTGCTCACCGACGCCGAGCACCAGCAGATCGTCACGGAGTGGAACGCCACCGCACTCGCGGACGTCTGCCCCGAGCTGATCCACGAGCGGCTGGCCGACCAGGCCGCCCGCACGCCCGACGCCGTCGCCGTCATCGCCGAGGACGCCACCCTCACCCACCGCGAACTCGACGAGCGCGCCAACCGCCTCGCCCACCACCTGACCGCCCTGGGCGCGGGCCCCGGCGCCCTCGTCGGCCTCTCCGTCGCCCGCGGCTCGGCCATGGCCGTCGGCGTGCTCGCCATCCTCAAGGCGGGCGCGGCCTACGTGCCGCTGGACCCGGCCTTCCCCGCGGACCGCCTCGGCTACATGCTGGCCGACTCCGGCGCCCGCCTCGTCGTCACCGAGAGCGCCGTCCGCGACCGGCTGCCCGATTCCGGCGCCCGCCTGGTCGACCTCGACGCCGACCGCGAGACGATCGCCGCGCTCCCCGCCACCGCGCCGCGCACCGCCGTCACCGCCGCGGACCTCGCGTACGTCATCTACACCTCGGGCTCGACCGGCAACCCCAAGGGCGTCGCCATCGAGCACCGCAACGTCCGCCACATCTGCGCCTCCTGGGCCGAGCGGTACGGCCTGGAGGAGATGAAGCTGCGCTTCCTGTCGGTCTCCAGCCTCTCCGTGGACCTCTTCTTCGCGGACCTGATCCGCTCGCTGCCCTTCGGTGGCGCGCTGATCATCGCCTCCAAGGACGTCACCACCGAGCCCCCGGCCCTGCTCGACCTGATCGCCGAGACCGGCGCCACCGGCCTGGAGATCGTCCCCTCCCTGCTGAACGCCGTCCTCCAGGAGGTCGAGCGGCGCGGCGACGGCTTCCCGCCGCTGCGTCTGATCTCCGTCGGCTCGGAGGCCTGGCGCGTCGAGGACTGCGCCACGCTCCTGCGCCAGATCCGGCACGACGCCGTCGTCGTCAACGCCTACGGCGGCACCGAGGCCACCGTCGACTCCACCGTCTTCGTGCCCACCGCGCGGACGCTCGGCGCCACCGTGTACGTGCCGATCGGCCGCCCGCTGCCCGACACCCGGGTCTACGTGCTCGACGCGCGCCGGGGCCCCGTACCCGTCGGCGTGCCCGGCGAGATCTGGATCGGCGGCGCGGGTATCGGCCGCGGCTACCACGGGCGCCCCGACCTCACCGCGGAACGGTTCGTGGACAGCCCGTTCGTCGCCGGGGACCGGCTCTACCGGACCGGCGACCGGGCCCGGCTGCTGCCCGGCGGCGACCTGGAGTTCCTGGGCCGCGCCGACGACCAGGTCAAGATCCGCGGCTTCCGCATCGAACTCGGCGAGGTCGAGAGCGCCCTGCTCAGCCACCCCGACGTCGCCGACGCCGTGGTGCTGGCCCGGCAGGAGGACTCCGGCCGCCGCCGCCTCGTCGCGTACGTCGTCCCCACGGCCGCCGACGGCGCCCGCGGCGCCGGGGACGGCCCCGACACCTCCGCGCTCCGCGGCCACCTCTCCGGGCTGCTGCCCGACTACATGGTGCCCGCCGTGTTCGTCACCCTGGACCGGCTCCCGCTCACCCCGAGCGGCAAGGTCGACCGCCGGTCGCTGCCCGAGCCCGAGGTCCAGGCCGGGCGGCTCGGTACGGAGTACACCGCCCCGCGCGACGAGACCGAGCGGATCCTGGCCGATGTGTGGGCCGACGTGCTCGGTGTCGAACGGGTCGGCATCCACGACAACTTCTTCGACCTCGGCGGGGACTCGATCCTCTCGATCCAGGTGGTCTCCCGGGCCCGCCAGGCCGGGATCCGGCTCACCTCGAAGCTGCTCTTCCTGCACCAGAACGTCGCCTCCCTGGCGGGCGCCGCCGAGGCGGCCGCCCCGGCCGCCGCCGCCCCGGCGGAGGTCGGCGGCCGCGCCGAACTCACCCCGATCCAGAAGTGGTTCCTCGCGGAGCACACGGTCAACCCGGACCACTACGCGATGTCCGTACAGATCGAGCTGGCCCCGGACACCGACCCGGCCCTGCTGGACCGCGCCCTCGACGCCGTCGTCGCCCACCACGACGCCCTGCGCATGCGGTACACCCGCGAGGGCGCCGCCTGGATCCAGGAGTACGGGGACCGGCCCACCGGGATCCTCTCCGTCCTGGACCTCGTCGGCACGGACTTCACCGGTACCGACTCCACGGGCACGGACGGCCTCGGCCAGGCCCTGCACGACGCGGCCCTGTCCGCCCAGCGCGCGCTCGGCCTGAGCACCGGAACCCTGGTGCGGGGCGTCCTCTTCCGCCTCGGCGCGGACCGGCTGCCCCGGCTCTTCCTCGCCGTGCACCACATCGTCATGGACGGCGTGTCCTGGCGCGTGCTGCTCGAAGACCTGGCCACCGCCTACGAGCAGCTCTCCGCCGGCCGCGCCGCCGTCGACCTGGGCCCCAAGTCGAGCAGCTACCAGCAGTGGTCGCAGCGCCTCGCCGACCACGTCCGCGGCGGCGGCCTCGACCACGAGATCGCGCACTGGCGCGCCGTCGACCCGGCGGGCGCGCCCGCCCTGCCCGTGGACCACCCGGGCGGCGCCAACGTCACCGCCCACGAGCGGACCGTCGAGGTGCGCCTGGGCCGCCAGGAGACCGAGGCACTGCTCCAGCGCGTCCCCTCCGCCTACCGCACCCAGATCAACGACGTCCTCGCCGCCGCCCTCGGCCGCACCCTCGCCGACTGGACCGGCACCGAACGCCTGGTCCTCGGCATGGAGGGCCACGGCCGCGAGGAGCTCTTCGACGACCTCGACCTCTCCCGCACCGTCGGCTGGTACACCACCCACTTCCCCGTCGCCCTGAACCTCCCCGCGGGCCGGGCATGGGGCGAGACCCTCAAGTCGGTCAAGGAACAGCTGCGCGCCATCCCCGGCCGCGGCCTGGGCTACGACGCCCTGCGCTTCCTCTCCGAGCCGGGCACCCCCGGCCACGCCCTGCACGACGACCCGCTCCCGCAGATCAGCTTCAACTACCTCGGGCAGTGGGACGGCACCACCAGCCAGGACGGCCTGATCCGCGACCGCCTCCCGGCGCTCGGCCTCGACCACGAACTCGACGAGCCCCGCCCCTACCTCCTCGACGTCGTCGGCATGGTCGAATCCGGCACCCTCGGCTTCACCTGGATCTTCTCCGGCGAGGTCTTCGACCCCGCGACCGTCGAGCGCGTCGCCCAGGAGTTCCTGAGCGCGCTGCGCGCCCTGATCGCGCACTGCCTGCTCCCGGACAGCGGCGGCGCCACCCCCTCCGACTTCCCGCTCGCCGCCCTGGGCCAGGCCGACGTCGACCGGATCGCGGGCCCCGGCAGCGCCGCGAAGGAGATCGAGGACATCTACCCGCTGACGCCGATGCAGGCGGGCATGCTCTTCCACACCCTCGCCGAACCCGGGTCCGGCGCCTACTTCGAGCAGATGAGCTTCACCATCGACGGAGTGCGGGACCCCCTGCTCCTCGAGCGTGCCTGGCAGCACGTGAGCGACCACCTGGAGATCCTGCGCGGCGCGGTGGAGTGGGAGCGGGTGGACCGGCCGCTGCTGGTCGTGCACCGCCGCACCGAACTGCCCGTCGTCCACCTCGACTGGCGCGCGCTGAGTGCCGAGGAGCAGACGCGCGAGCTGGAGCGGTACCTGGCCGAGGACCGGGCCCGGGGCATCGACCTGTCCGCAGCGCCGCTGATGCGGCTGGCGATCGTACGGGTCTCGGACACCTCGGTCCGCGTCGCGCGGACCTCGCACCACGTGCTCCTCGACGGGTGGAGCACCTTCCAGATGCTCGACGAACTCGCCGTCTCCTACCGGGCCCTGGCGGCCGGCGAGCAGCCCGCGCTGCCCGCCCGCCGTCCCTTCTCCGCCTACGTCGACTGGCTGGAGCGGCAGGACCTGGGCGAGGCCGAGGCGTACTGGCGCGCGCTGCTCGGCTCGGTCACCGAGCCGACCGCGCTGCCCTTCGACCGCCGTCCGGCCACCACGCACCGGGCCCAGTCCGCGCAGCGGCTGGTGACCTGGCTGTCCGCCGACGCCTCCGAGCGGCTCTACGCCTTCGCGCGCGGCAACCGCCTCACGGTGAACGCCGTCCTGCAGGGCGCGTGGGCACTGCTGCTGTCGCGCTATTCCGGCGAGCGGGACGTGGTCTTCGGCGCGACCGTCTCGGGCCGCCCGGCCGACCTGGCCGGGGTCGACTCCATGGTCGGCATGCTCATCAACACCCTGCCCGTACGGGTCGAGGTCGATGCTGACGCGCCGGTCGGCGAGTGGCTGGCCCGGGTGCAGCAAGCGCAGGTGGAAGCGCGGCAGTTCGAGTACGTACCGCTGCCGCAGATCCAGGGCTGGAGCGGCACCCCGCGCGGCACCAACCTCTTCGAGAGCCTCGTGGCCTTCGAGAACTTCCCCATGGACGGCGGCGGGAACGGGGACACCGAGGGCGACGGCGGCGTACGGCTGCACAGCCTGGAGGGCGCGGACGTCACCAACTTCCCGCTGAACCTGGTCGCTTACGCGGGCGAACAGCTGGCGTACGCCCTGGCCTACGACCCGGAGCTCTTCGACGCGGACACCGTCGCGCGGCTGGCCGCGCACCTGGAGGCCCTGCTCACCGGCATGGTCGCCGAGCCCGGACAGGCCGTCGCGGCCGTGCCCATGCTCGCCGCGGGTGAGTTCGACCGTGTGGTGCGGGAGTGGAACGAGTCGGGTGGGGTGGAGGCTCCGGCGGGGACGGTGCATGGTCTGGTGGCCGAGCGGGCGGGGGTGTCGCCGGATGCGGTGGCGGTTTCGTTCGGTGGTGAGTCGTTGACGTACCGGGAGCTGGACGAGGGGGCGAATCGGCTCGCGCGTCATCTGGTGGGGTTGGGTGCCGGTCCTGATCGTCTGGTCGCGTTGTCCGTGGAGCGCGGGCTGCAGATGGTGGTGGGGCTGCTGGGCATCATGAAGTCGGGTGCGGCGTATGTGCCGTTGGACCCGGCGTATCCGGCGGACCGGTTGGCGTACATGCTGTCGGACTCGGGTGCGGAGCTGCTGGTCACGCACCGGGGCCTGAATGAGCAACTGCCCGTGGGCGAGGTCGTGGTGGTGGACCTGGACGCGGACGCCGACGCGATCGCGGCGCACCCGGCTTCGGCGCCGGCGACCGGGGTCACCGGTGACCACCTGGCCTACGTCATCTACACGTCGGGTTCGACGGGCCGTCCGAAGGGTGTGGCGGTGGAGCACCGGACGGTGCTGAACCTGCTGGCGAACTGTGAGGG
>NZ_JBEOXE010000081.1:0-32616 GCF_040296485.1 Streptomyces sp. NPDC002138
GGGCGCCCCCCCGCCCGCCCGCGGGCCGCCCGTCCCGGGCGCGCCGCGCCGCGCCCCCCCCCCCCCCGCCCCGCCCCCCCCCCCCCCCGCCGGAGGCAACACCAGCCACCGCCGGGCCCCACCCCACCCAGCCCCGTGGCGAGGCGCGGCCCCACCACCCCGCACCCGCCTCCGGCGCGGCCCCGGCCATCTCGTGGCGGAGCGCCCGCCCCCCGTACCGCCCAGGCCACCTCGTGGTGATTGGCCGGGGGACCGCTCCGGTCACCGCACTAGCGTGCCCCCATGGACCGCATGCTCGCCGCCGATCTCGCCGACCTCCCCGCGCTGCTCGAAGCCACCCGCCGCGCAGCTGCCGACACGCTGGCCACCCTGGCCGAGCGGCCCGTCGTACCGCCACCGGGCCCACCGCCAGGCGACCCGGCCGAGGGGGACGCCGTACCCCCGCCAGGCGACCCGGCCAGGCTCCCCGACCAGGGGACCCGGCTCCCCGACCAGGGGACCGGGCTCGCCGAGACGCTCGGCGTCTTCCAGGAGCGGTGGGCGCCGCGGTTCTCCGCCTCCGCCGGGCCCCGCTACCTCGGCTTCGTCACCGGCGGGGCCACCCCGGCCGCCCTCGCCGGGGACTGGATGACCGCCGCCCACGACCAGAACTCCAACTCCGCCCTCGACCCCGCGGGCCAGGACCTGGAGCGCGAGACCATCGGCTGGCTCCGCGACCTCTTCGGCCTCGCCGACGCCCACACCGGCACCTTCGTCAGCGGCGCCACCATGTCCAACACCACCGGCCTCGCCATCGCCCGCGAATGGCTCGGCGAACGCGCCGGGGTCTCCCCGGCCCAGGACGGCGTGGCCGCCCTCGGCCCCGTACGGGTCCTGTCCGGCGCCCCGCACTCCTCCATCGCCAAGGCCCTCGCCGTCCTCGGCCTCGGCCGGGCGGCCCTGGTGCCCGTCCCGACCCTGCCCGGCCGCGAGGCCGTCGACCCCGCCGCCCTCGAGCGTGCGCTCGCCGACACCCCGGGCCCCTGCGTGGTCGTCGCCAACGCCGGCACCGTCAACACCGTCGACTTCGACGACCTGCGCGCCATCGCCGCGCTCCGCGACGACGGCCGCCACGACTTCTGGCTCCACACCGACGCCGCCTTCGGCGCCTTCGCCTCCCTCTCGCCCCGGCACGCCCACCTCACCGACGGCCTCGACGCCGCCGACTCCCTCACCATCGACCTCCACAAGTGGCTCAACGTCCCCTACGACAGCGCCGTCCTCTTCACCCGCCGCCGCGACCTCCAGGCCCGCGTGTTCCAGAACGCCGCCGCCTACCTCGGCCCCCTCGGCGACCACCCCGACCTGGTCCATCTCACCCCCGAGAACTCCCACCGACTGCGCGCCCTCGCGGCCTGGTTCACCCTGCGCGCCTACGGCCGCCAGGGGCACCGGGAGATCGTCGAGCGCGACATCGAGTGCGCCCGGATCCTCGGCACGGAGCTCGCCGACGACCCGGCCTTCACGCTGCTCGCGCCGGTCCGGCTGAACGTCGTCTGCTTCACCCTCGCCACCGATCCCACCCCCGGCCGCCTGACCGCCCTGCGGGAGGCCGCGAACGGCGAGGTCTTCGTCACCCCGACCGTCTACGCGGGAACCCCGGCCCTGCGCGCCGCGTTCTCCAACTGGCGCACCACGCCCGCCGATGCGCGCCGGGCCGCCCGGGCCCTGCGCGCCGCCGCCGAGGGGATCGCATGACCGACCGCCCGCCGCTCACCCTGCCCGAGGTCGAGGCCCTGGCCCGCGCGGCGCACGAGGGCCAGACCGACAAGGCCGGCAGGCCGTACGCCGAGCACCTCGCCGCCGTCGCGGAAGGCGTCCGCGTCCGGGGCGGCAGCGCCGGCCAGCAGGCGGCGGCCTGGCTGCACGACGCGGTCGAGGACGACGCCCTGAGCCGGGAGTGGCTGGACGCCGCCGCCCTCCCGCGGTCCGTCAAGGACATGGTCCTGGCCGTCACCAAGCGCCCGGGCGAACCGCTGGAGGAGTACGCCGCGCGGATCCTGGCCACCCCGGGAGCTCTCCTGATCAAGGAGGCGGACCTCGCCCACAACGCGGACCCGGCCCGGCTGTCCGTCCTGGACGAGCCGACCCGGCTGCGTTTGACTCGTAAATATGCCCGGGTCCGGTCCCTCCTCGGGCTCTGAATCCGGCCTCGTCGGCAGAAAGGGCCGTCACCGGGCGGATAGGCGGGGCCTGTTGGTGGCACGATGTTCCTGGGGGCGCGCGTGGCCGTGGGTCCCCGGGCCGACCAGGGGACGACCGAAGGTGTGATCAGTAGTGGCCATTTCGCTGTCAGTCGTGGTTCTGTTGGCGGTCATCCTGGTGGTGCTGATCCGCGGCAACCACATCAAGACGGGCCCGGCGATCGTGGCGGCCCTCTTCGGCTTCTTCCTGGCCTCCAGCTCCATCGCCCCGGACGTGAACCGCTTCCTCAACTCCCTGGCGGACACGATCGCGGGCATCAAGCTCTGACGAGCCGTCCCCCGCTACGGCCCCGCGGCGACCAGGTCGGCGCGGTTCGCCTCGATGCGGGTGATCAACGGATCCGCATGCACGGGACGGCCCGGGAACGACTCAGGGCCAGGTCCGAGGAGGTTTCCTCTGACCTGGCCCTGAGCCATCAAGAGCGGGCGACGGGAATCGAACCCGCGTAGCTAGTTTGGAAGACTAGGGCTCTACCATTGAGCTACGCCCGCACAGCGTGTACCGCAGGTCGGAGACCGTGGCACACGCAGCATCCTAGCGGGTTCCGGGGAGGGGACGCACACCGGATTGCAGGCCGCGTGTTTCTCGTTCCTTCACGCTTTCCTTCACGGGTTCTTTTACGCGCGCGCGTCGGAACGTCTCCGGGCATGTACCCTACGTGTCGCACCGACGGGGTGTGGCGCAGCTTGGTAGCGCGTCCGCTTTGGGAGCGGAAGGTCGTCGGTTCGAATCCGGCCACCCCGACCAGCAGCACGTTCATCACGTTCATCACGTTCATCTTGTTCGTCACACTCCTGGCCGGTGGCCCCCTGTGGCCCCGGCCCGGTGCGCCTGCCGGCGTCGTCGCCGTGAAGATCGCATTGTGGGCTGCTTCCCGCTTGCGGTTACTATGCAAGCTGCGTGCCCGTGTGTCTGATGTACCGGGCCCGATCCGCTGAACCGCTGAATCGCAGCGACAGCAGAACCCCAGCAGTCAGCCACAAGGAGACCTAACCGTGAAGAGCGCCGTGGAGACCCTGAACCCTACTCGGGTTCGGTTCACTGTTGAGGTGCCCTTCGAGGAGCTCAAGGACAGCCTCGACGCGGCGTACAAGAAGATCAACCAGCAGGTCACGGTGAAGGGCTTCCGCAAGGGCAAGATCCCGGCCCGAGTCATCGACCAGCGCTTCGGCCGCGGTGCTGTCCTGGAGGAGGCCGTCAACGACGCCCTCCCGAAGTTCTACACCGAGGCGGTCAACGAAGCCGAGGTCAACCCGCTGGGTCAGCCCGAGGTCGACATCACGGAGCTGAAGGACGGCGAACTGCTGGCCTTCACCGCCGAGGTCGACATCCGCCCGACCGTCGAGATCCCGGACTACACCGGCATCGAGGTCGAGGTCGACGCGGTCGAGGTCACCGACGAGGACGTCGAGAAGTCGATCGAGCAGCTGCGCGGCCGCTTCGCGACCACCAGCGTCGTCGAGCGCGCGGCCGCCGAGGGCGACGTCGTGACGATCGACCTCGAGGCCAAGGTCGACGGCGAGGTGCTCGAGGACGGTGTCGCTTCCGACGTCTCGTACACCATCGGCTCGGGCGAGCTGCTCGAAGGCATCGACGAGGCCGTGACCGGCCTGGAGGCCGGTGGCGAGGCCACCTTCACCTCTCAGCTCAAGGGCGGCTCCGCCGAGGGCAAGGACGCCGAGGTCACCGTGAAGGTCACCAAGGTTTCCGCCCGCGAGCTGCCGGAGCTGGACGACGAGTTCGCCCAGACCGCGAGCGAGTTCGACACGCTGGCGGACATGAAGGCCGACAGCCGCAAGCGCCTCGAGAACATGAAGCAGTACGACCAGGCCACCCAGGCCCAGGAGCGCGTGCTGGAGAAGTTCCTCGAGCTCGCCGAGGTCCCGATCCCCGAGAAGCTCCTCGAGGACGAGGTCAACACCCGTAAGCACAGCCTGGAGCACCACCAGCTGGGCCAGATGGGTCTGACCCTCGAGAAGTACCTGGAGATCCAGGGCAAGACGGTCGAGGAGTTCGACGCCGAGACCCGTGAGCAGGCCGTCAAGGGCATCAAGACCCAGTTCCTCCTCGACGAGCTGGTCAACAAGGAGAAGCTGAACGTGAACCAGGAGGAGCTCACCGAGCACCTCATGCGTCGCGCGCAGTCCTCCGGCATGTCCCCGGACCAGTTCGCCCAGGCCGTCGTCGAGGGCAACCAGGTCCCGATGCTCGTCGGCGAGGTCGCCCGCGGCAAGGCCCTCGCGGTCGTCGTGGAGGCCGCCAAGGTGACCGACACCAACGGTGTCGAGGTCGACCTGACCGACGAGGACGAGGAGCAGGCCGCCGAGACGGTCGAGGCTGCCGTCAACGCGGACGCCACCGAGGACGACGCCGCCGAGGCGCCGGCCGAAGAGGCCAAGTAAGCCCAGGCGGGGGGCCCGTAACGGCTCCCCGGCAAGGCCCCTGAGCAGTGCCCGAAGGGCCCGGACGCACGCGCGTCCGGGCCCTTCGGCATCGCCTCGCGGGGGGCTTCGCACCGGCTTCGTACCTTGCGCTCCGAGCGAACAGTTCGGGAAGCGGGATGGCGTTGTCCGACCTGCGCGTTAGGGTCCATGAATACGAGGGTTGCGGGAGTACCCGGACGCCGGCGGACAAGTCCGCGCCGGCCGAGCCGCGCCCCAGAAAGAGACGCTGAGACGGCACGTTAGCCGTCGGAGACGAGCAGGTGGATACGTGACGAATCTGAAGCCTTACGCCGCGGGTGAGCCGTCCATCGGTGGCGGCCTCGGCGACCATGTCTACAACCGGCTGCTCGGCGAGCGCATCATCTTCCTCGGCCAGCAGGTCGACGACGACATCGCGAACAAGATCACGGCGCAGCTCCTGCTCCTGGCCGCCGAGCCGGAGAAGGACATCTACCTGTACATCAACAGCCCCGGTGGCTCGGTGACGGCCGGCATGGCCGTGTACGACACCATGCAGTACATCCCGAACGACGTCGTCACCATCGGCATGGGCATGGCCGCCTCCATGGGCCAGTTCCTGCTCACCGGTGGCGCCAAGGGCAAGCGCTTCGCCCTGCCGAACACCGACATCCTGATGCACCAGGGTTCCGCGGGTATCGGCGGCACCGCTTCGGACATCAAGATCCAGGCCCAGTACCTGCTGCGCACCAAGCAGCGCATGGCCGAGATCACCGCGTTCCACTCGGGCCAGACTGTCGAGGCGATCATCCGCGACGGTGACCGCGACCGTTGGTTCACCTCCGAGGAGGCCAAGGAGTACGGCCTCATCGACGAGATCATCTCGGCCGCGTCCAACGTTCCGGGCGGCGGTGGCACCGGGGCCTGATCCCCGGCCGCACGGGGCCGCGCCCCGGCAGCACCGTCAGTCCCGAGCCGACAGCCCGCAGAACGCCACCAGGATGGTGAAAACCTCGATGTACATGAACAACCTCTCTCCCGCGAGCGGCCTCCACACCGGTCCGCAGGTGGACAACCGCTACGTCATCCCGCGCTTCGTCGAGCGCACCTCGCAGGGCGTGCGCGAGTACGACCCGTACGCGAAGCTCTTCGAGGAGCGCATCATCTTCCTCGGCGTGCAGATCGACGACGCCTCGGCCAACGACGTCATGGCGCAGCTGCTGTGCCTGGAGTCGATGGACCCGGACCGCGACATCTCCATCTACATCAACAGCCCCGGTGGCTCCTTCACCGCGCTGACGGCGATCTACGACACGATGCAGTTCGTGAAGCCGGACATCTCGACGGTCTGCATGGGCCAGGCGGCCTCCGCCGCCGCGGTCCTGCTCGCCGCCGGTACGCCCGGCAAGCGCCTGGCGCTGCCGAACGCCCGCGTGCTGATCCACCAGCCGTCCGGCGGCACCGGCCGTGAGCAGCTCTCCGACCTGGAGATCGCGGCCAACGAGATCCTGCGCATGCGCGACCAGCTGGAGAACATGCTGGCCAAGCACTCCACGACGCCGATCGAGAAGATCCGCGACGACATCGAGCGCGACAAGATCCTCACGGCTGAGGACGCGCTCGCCTACGGTCTGGTCGACCAGGTCGTGTCCACCCGCAAGAGCAACGCGGTCTGATCCTTGCCGCCCCTTGGCGTGGGGGCCCATCGCAGAAGGCGATGTGAACCACGTCAAGGGGGCCCCGCAGGGGGCCCTTGGCAAGGTACCGTCGGATAGAGGCACCAGGAGCGCTGAACCAGGCGTCTCCCAGGCGAAGGGGAAGCACCTCGTGGCACGCATCGGTGATGGTGGCGACCTGCTCAAGTGCTCGTTCTGCGGAAAGAGCCAGAAGCAGGTGAAGAAGCTCATCGCAGGTCCCGGTGTGTACATCTGCGACGAGTGCATCGACCTCTGCAACGAGATCATCGAAGAGGAGCTGGCCGAGACTTCCGAGGTCAGGTGGGAGGAACTCCCCAAGCCTCGTGAGATCTACGAGTTCCTGGAGGGCTACGTCGTCGGCCAGGAGCCGGCGAAGAAGGCGCTCTCCGTAGCGGTGTACAACCACTACAAGCGCGTCCAGGCCGGCGAGAACGGCGGCGCGCAGGGCCGGGACGACGCGATCGAGCTCGCGAAGTCCAACATCCTCCTGCTGGGCCCCACGGGCTCCGGCAAGACGCTGCTGGCCCAGACGCTCGCGCGCATGCTCAACGTCCCGTTCGCCATCGCCGACGCGACGGCGCTGACGGAGGCCGGGTATGTCGGCGAGGACGTCGAGAACATCCTGCTCAAGCTGATCCAGGCCGCGGACTACGACGTCAAGAAGGCCGAGACCGGGATCATCTACATCGACGAGATCGACAAGGTGGCTCGCAAGAGCGAGAACCCGTCGATCACGCGCGACGTGTCGGGCGAGGGCGTACAGCAGGCCCTGCTCAAGATCCTGGAAGGTACGACCGCCTCCGTCCCGCCGCAGGGCGGCCGGAAGCACCCGCACCAGGAGTTCATCCAGATCGACACGACGAACGTGCTCTTCATCGTCGGCGGAGCCTTCTCCGGCCTCGAGAAGATCATCGAGTCGCGCGCGGGCGCCAAGGGCATCGGTTTCGCGGCCACGATCCGCTCCAAGCGCGAGATCGAGGCGAGCAACCAGTTCCAGGAGGTCATGCCGGAGGACCTGGTGAAGTTCGGGATGATCCCCGAGTTCATCGGCCGTCTCCCCGTCATCACCTCGGTGCACAACCTGGACCGCGAGGCCCTGCTGCAGATCCTGATCGAGCCGCGCAACGCCCTGGTGAAGCAGTACCAGCGGCTGTTCGAACTCGACGGGGTGGAGCTGGACTTCGAGCGCGAGGCGCTGGAAGCCATCGCGGACCAGGCGATCCTCCGCCAGACGGGCGCGCGGGGCTTGCGCGCCATCATGGAAGAGGTCCTGATGTCGGTGATGTACGAGGTCCCGTCCCGCAAGGACGTGGCCCGCGTGGTCGTCACCTCGGAGGTCGTCCGCTCCAACGTGAACCCCACGCTGGTCCCGCGGATCGTCCCGAAGGACCAGGGCCCGCAGGAGAAGTCGGCGTAACGGCCGCAGGCACGGATGTACGAGGAGGGGCGCCCCGGATGACCGGGGCGCCCCTCCTCGTGTGTGCGGTGTCCGCCGACCGGGCCGGGTATCAGGCCTTGGTGCGGCTGGTGTTGTAGAGCTTCGCGGCGAGCTTCGACACGTCGTCGAGGGTGCCGCTGCTGCCGCCGAGGGCCATCGCGGCCATGTCCAGGCGCTGGGTCGCGGCCAGCGTGGAGTAGTCACCCCAGACGCAGGTGGGGATCAGAGCTGAACTCGGCTCGCCCGGCTTGACGTTCTTCGTCGCCTTCATCTTGAGGTTGGCGCACTTCATCACGGCCCCTTTCAAGCCGACCGGGGTGAACTCCTTCGGAGTGCCGTCGAGTTCGAACGTGAAGGGCGCTGCCGCCCCGTTCTTCTTGCTGCTCACCGCGACGTTGGCGAAGTACGCGTCGACGGCCTTCGCGGGGTCGGCGATCTCGCCCCACATACCGAACGCGGTGACCTGCTTGATCGCCGGGCTCGTACCGCTCTGGTACGAGGCCGTCGTGTTGTGGGGGTTCTTCACCCCGAGCGCCTCGATCGTGGTTTTGGACTCGCCCGTGAGCGGGGCGTCGCTCTTCGACGGGGGGTTCTTGGGGTCCGTCTGGTACTCGTCCACCGACGCCGGGTAGGCCAGCTTGTAGCCCTTGGTGTCCGCCGCCACGGTGCCGCCGCCCGAGGAGCCGCCGCCCTTCGTGAAGTAGTAGCCCGCGCCGCCGATGACCGCGACCGCGACGATCACCGAGAGGATGATCACGCCCGTCTTCGACTTCTTCGGGGGCTGCTGGTAGCCGGGCTGCTGGAATCCCTGCTGGGGGTAGCCCTGCGGGGGGACGCCCGGCTGCTGCTGCGGGTAGCCGTAGCCCGGGGCGGCCGGGGGCTGTTGGGGGTAGCCCGGCTGCTGGTACCCGGGCTGCTGCTGGGGGTAGCCCTGCGGGGCCGGCGGCTGCTGCGGGTAGCCGTATCCGGGCTGCGGCGCGGGCTGCTGGCCGTACGGTCCGGGCTGGCCTCCGTACGGTCCCGGCTGCTGCGGCTGCTGGTTTCCGTACGGCCCTGGCTGGTTGTAACTCATACCCGCGTCCCCCTTAGGAACTTCTTTATGTTGCTCACATCCTGACGGACGGACGTGCGCGTTCGTGCCCCGGGGGCCCGGGCGTTACGGAACTACGACGCGGGGACCTCCATCGCCGCGCGCAGCGCACGGGCCTGCGCGGCGAGCGCGTCGATGGTGACCGGCTTGTTCTCGACGGGGACGGTGACCGTCACCAGCGAGCTGTGGTCGGCCCACATGCAGAGCGGGAGCGGGGCGCCCTCGACCTGTGCCGTGCCGCAGCGCATGGCGCCGCCCGCCGGGGTGCCGGCCTCGTGGGTGGTGATGTCCCCGTGCCCGATCCCCATCTCCTCCAGGCCACGGCTGAGCGCGGCACCCGGGTCCGAGTCGGTGAACCGGCCGGCGGAGCCGCTGACCACCAGCTGCGCGGTGCCGGCCTGGTCGGCGTACACGACGGCGACGGGCGTGGTGCCCGGCTTCGGCACCCCCTGGCCCTTCTTGATCGCGTCGACCCGCGGGCCGGAGTCCTGGAGCGTCAGGCTCTGGAAAGCGGCGGGCGGCGTCAGCCGGTAGCGGCCCGCGTCGTCCGGTCCGTCGCCGCCGAGGACCGCGTTCATGGCCAGGCGGCCGCCCACCAGGCCCGCCGCGGTGCCGAGGACCGCCCCGATCGTCACGAGGACGCGCTTCCCCTTCTTCGGGGGTGCGGGAGGGGGCGGAGCGATCTGCTCCCACGACTGCTGATTGATCTCGTTCATGCGCCCAGTGATGCCGACCTGCCATGTCCGGGTCAACCATTGGCCCCATGCGGTATGGATTCGTAACAGGGCCATGGCCGCCCGTATCCTGTGCCCGTGACCGAGAACACGCAGACACCCAGCAGCCCCGACTCCGAACTGCCGACCGCTTACGTGCCGGCCGATGTAGAGGGGAAGCTCTATGAGCGCTGGGTAGAGCGTGGGTACTTCACGGCCGATCCGGCGAGCGAGAAGCCCGGCTACACCATCGTCATCCCGCCGCCGAACGTCACCGGCTCCCTGCACCTGGGGCACGCCTTCCAGCACACGCTGATGGACGCCCTCACCCGCCGCAAGCGGATGCAGGGCTACGAGGCGCTGTGGCTGCCCGGCATGGACCACGCCGGCATCGCCACCCAGAACAAGGTCGAGCAGCAGCTCGCCGAGGAGGGCAAGTCCCGCCACGACCTGGGCCGCGAGGAGTTCATCGAGCGCGTCTGGCAGTGGAAGGAAGAGTACGGCGGCAAGATCCTCGGCCAGATGCGCCGCCTCGGCGACGGCGTCGACTGGAGCCGTGAGCGCTTCACCATGGACGAGGGCCTCTCCAAGGCCGTCCAGACGATCTTCAAGAAGCTCTACGACGACGAGCTGATCTACCGCGCCGAGCGCATCATCAACTGGTGTCCGCGCTGCCTCACCGCGATCTCCGACATCGAGGTGGAGTACCAGGACGACGCGGGCGAGCTGGTCTCGATCATGTACGGCGAGGGTGACAACACCCTCGTCGTCGCGACCACGCGCGCCGAGACGATGCTCGGTGACACCGCCGTCGCCGTCCACCCCGACGACGAGCGCTACCAGCACCTCATCGGAACCCGGATCAAGCTGCCCCTGACCGACCGGACCATCCCGATCGTCGGCGACGCGCACGTCGACCCCGAGTTCGGCACCGGCTGCGTCAAGGTGACCCCGGCGCACGACCCGAATGACTTCGCCATCGGCCAGCGGCACGGCCTGGAGTCCATGACGATCATGGACGAGCGCGGCGTCATCACGGTCCACGGTCCCTTCCTGGGCCTGGACCGCTTCGAGGCCCGGTCGGCGGTCGTCGGCGCCCTGCGCGAGCAGGGCCGCATCGTCGCGGAGAAGCGCCCGTACCAGCACTCCGTGGGTCACTGCTCGCGCTGCAGCACCACGATCGAGCCGCGCCTGTCCCTCCAGTGGTGGGTCAAGGTCGAGACGCTGGCCAAGGCCGCCGGCGACGCCGTCCGTGATGGCCGGGTCGCGATCCACCCCGAGGAGATGTCGAAGCGCTACTTCGACTGGGTCGACAACCTCAACGACTGGTGCATCTCGCGCCAGCTGTGGTGGGGTCACCGCATTCCGGTCTGGTACGGCCCGGCGGGCGAGGTCGTCTGCGTCGGACCGGACGACGAGGCACCCACCGGCGAGGGCTGGACGCAGGACACCGACGTCCTCGACACCTGGTTCTCGTCCGGGCTGTGGCCGTTCTCCACGCTCGGCTGGCCGGAGCAGACCCCGGACCTGAAGAAGTTCTACTCGACCGACGTCCTGCTCACCGGCCACGACATCATCTTCTTCTGGGTCGCCCGGATGATGATGTTCGGTCTGTACGCCATGGACGGCGAGGCCCCCTTCAAGACGATCGCGCTGACCGGCCTGGTCCGTGACGAGCGCGGCAAGAAGATGTCGAAGTCCTTCGGCAACGTCGTCGACCCGCTGGACTGGATGGACAAGTACGGCTCCGACGCCGTCCGTTTCACCCTGGCCAAGGGTGCCAACCCCGGCACCGACGTCCCGATCGGCGAAGACTGGGTCCAGGCGTCCAGCAAGTTCGCCAACAAGATCTGGAACGCCACCCGCTTCGCCCTGATGAACGGCGCCACGATCGAGGGCGAGCTGCCCCCGGCCGAGGAGCTGTCCGCGACCGACCGCTGGATCCTGTCCCGGCTCAACGAGACGGTCGCGCAGGTCGACGCGTACTACGAGGACTTCCAGTTCTCGAAGCTCAGCGATGCCCTCTACCACTTCGCGTGGGACGAGGTCTTCGACTGGTACGTGGAGCTGTCGAAGACGACCTTCTTCGCGGGCGGCGAGCCGGCGAAGGCCTCCGCCCGGGTCCTCGGCGAGGTCCTCGACGTCATGCTGCGCCTGCTGCACCCGGTGGTCCCGTTCGTCACCGAGACCCTGTGGACCACGCTCACCGGCGGCGAGTCCCTCGTGATCGCGGACTGGCCGAAGGACAGCGGCTTCCGCGACGCGGCCGCCGAGGCCGAGATCGAGGGCGTCCAGAGCCTCGTCCGGGAGGTCCGCCGCTTCCGCAAGGAGCAGGGCCTCGACGACAAGCAGAAGGTCCCGGCCCGCCTGGACCTGTCCGCCACCGCGCTGGCCGCGCACGAGGCCGCCATCCGGCAGGTGCTGCGGCTCCAGCCGGAGGGCGACGAGTTCAGCGCCACCGCGACCCTCCCGGTCGGCGGGGCCACCGTCGCGCTCGACCTGTCGGGCACCATCGACGTGGCCGCCGAGCGCAAGCGGCTCTCCAAGGACCTCGGCGCCGCCGAGAAGGAGAAGCAGCAGGCGGAGGGCAAGCTCGGCAACGAGGCCTTCCTCGCCAAGGCTCCCGACAACGTCGTGGACAAGATCAAGGGCCGTCTCGCCAAGGCCGAGGCGGACATGGCCCGGATCCAGGCGCAGCTGGCCGCCATGCCGGAGGCGTAGGCCGCCGTCGCAGCCATGGGCAGAAGGGCCCCGCACCGGTCGCCGGTGCGGGGCCCTTCCCGATTGTCCGCTGTCCGCGGCGCGGAGCGTCAGCGACCGCGTCGGCGACCGCGTCGGCGCCCGCGCAGCCGCGTGAAGACCGCCATGCCGACGAGCGCCAGCGCGCCCGCGCCGGTCCCGGCGAGCCCGGCCGTCAGGCCCGGCGGCAGGTAGGAGCACGCGATCCGGGACGCGCCGCCCTTCCCCAGCGGTACGCCGAGCAGCCCCTGGTACGCGACCGGCGGCCGGGCGGGGCCGCCGTCGACCGAGCAGGTCCAGCCCGGGGGAGTGGTGGTGGCGACCACAGCGGTGCCGGTGGAGCCCTTCGGGAGCCGGGCGGTCAGCGAGTGGCCGCCGGTCTCCACCGTGGCGCCGCCGGTCTCCCGCAGGGTCCGCACGGCCTGCTCGAAGGCCGGTACGTCCAGGCAGCCGAGCGCGTCGGCCGGGAGGGACTGGCCGTCCTCGCCGGTGTGGACGGTGAAGGTGAAGCGCCCGTCGGCCGGGACGGTGCCCAGTTCCTTCAGCGGGGCCACCCGCAGCGGCGGGTCGCCGTAGAAGCCTTCGGAGAGGCCGTCGGCGGCCGCGACATCGGCGCGCAGCGCGGGCGCGTACAGGAAGGCGCGCGCCCCCGGCGTGCACCGCGCGGTGAAGGTGTTCCCCGGTACCGGACCGCCCACGGCCGCCGATCCGCCCACGGCACCCGGATCGGCCGCGTCCGGGCTCAGCCGCAAGCCGCGCCCCGGCGCCCGGGCGCTCAGGGCCGGGACGGTGTACACCCGCGCACCCAGGGCCGCTTGGCGCCGGGCCCAGACCGAGTCCGCGGGGGCGCCGTACGCCTGGTCGCTGCCCGGCGGCCGGACGGTGACCAGCGGCAGCGCGGGCGTGCCGCGCACCCGGACCCCGTCGGTGCCGATGACGTCGAGGGTGGTGCCGATGCCGAGCAGGGCCTGCAGGACCGGGTCGCGGGAGGGCCACAGGTGGCGGCCGCCCATGGCTTCGCCGAGGCCCAGCCCGGCCAGCGCCCCGGCGGTCTCCTTGGTGATGTAGCTGCTGTAGTACGAGCCGCCCTGGGTGCCCAGCAGCATCGCGTCGTTGTTGGTGACGAAGACCCCGGGCCCGGGGTCGGTGCGCGAGGCGGGCCAGTCGTCGTACGGGCCCAGGGCCCGGCGGGTGTTGAGCGCGAGCTGGGTCATGGTCTGGGCGCGGGCGGGGCCGCGCTTGGCCGGGTCGAGGAGGTCGGTGAGCCCGTAGACGGAGTACGTGGCGCCCGCCAGGACGGTGACGGCGAGCAGGGCGACGACCGCGCCGCGGGCCGGGCGGCGCAGCCCCCGCGCGTAGAACAGCAGGAGCGCGGTGACGGCGGCCCCGCCCAGGAGGGTGCCGGTCAGCGCGTGGTCGCCGACGGGCTGGGCGTCGTACGTCAGGGCGACCAGGAGGGCGAGCAGTGCGGCGCCGCCGAGCAGGGCCCGGGGGCGGGGCATCCGGGCCAGGCAGACCCAGGCGGCCATGGCCAGGAAGCCGCTGAGGACGAAGGACTCGCGGAAGGGGGCGCCGTGCGGGAGGGCGAGGCCCTGCCAGAGTTTGGCGGTGGGGGTGAGGACGAAGGAGAGCGCGGTGGCGGTGATCAGCACGCTCCAGGCCACCCGCTCGCGGACCGGGACCCGGGACTGGAAGGGCAGCGCGAGGACCAGCAGGAGGACGAGGGAGCCCGTGAACACGTTGGGCGCCGACGGGCTGGCGAGGCTGCCGGGCAGGAACATCGCAAGGTAGGTGCGGGCCGGGGTGGCCACGCTGACGACGTATTTGTCGGTGGGCTGGGCCTGGGCGTTGGCGAGCGCGCAGACCAGGATGGCGGGGGCGGCCAGGAGCATGCCGGTGGCGGTCATGGCGGCGGACCGCCCCAGGATCCGGAGCCGGGTGCGCCGGTCGGTCTCCGCGGTCAGCAGCCGCAGCGCCAGGACGAGCGCGGCCGCCAGGGTGGCCATGGCGGCGGTGTAGAAGTTCGCGTACCAGCAGAGCGCGACGAGGAGGCTGCCGAGGACCGGGCGACGGCCGGCGAGGCACCAGTCGGCGGCGATGCCGAGCAGCGGGAGGGCGACCAGGCCCCACATCCACATGGGGACGATGGCGCCCTCGGCTATGTTCCAGCCGCAGACGGCGTAGCCGACGGAGAGCAGGGCGCGCAGCCACGGTGAGCCGGGGCGCAGCCGGCCGAGGAAGACGGTCATGACGGCGGCGGCCAGGCCGATGCTGAACAGGCTGACCAGGAACACCGGGAATTCGCTCTGGTCGCGGGGGAAGAGGCCGACGAGCCAGGAGAACGGGTTGGCCAGGTAGGTGAAGAAGTCGCCGAGGAAGCCGACGCCGTAGCCGCTCTGCCAGTTGTAGAGGAGGTCGCCGGGCGCCGTGCCGTGCTGGAGGTCCCACAGGTGGGTGTGGAACGGCACGTACTGGTGGCGCAGGTCGTTGTCGGCGCGGGGGGCGGGTCCGAAGGGGTAGGTGCCGTGCAGGGCGAGGCCTGCGCAGTAGGCGGCCATGGACATGAGGGCCGAGACCAGGGCGGCGAGGGCGCCCGCGCGGCGGCCCGGGTGCGCTCGGCTCCGCTCCGTCCGGGGGCGGAGCCCGGATCTGACGCGGGGGGCCGCGGCCCCGGGCAGGACGGAGGCGGGGCTGGTCGGGGCGGGACTCATCGCGATGCGGGGCCTCGGGTGGTCGGGCGGGCTGCCTGGCCGGTGGGCCGCAGAGACCCGATCTTAGGTAAATCGTCAGAAGATTCGAACACCGAATACGGAAATGAACCGCATGCGGACAGGGTGAGCGCCGTGACGGGGAGGTGGGGGAAGACGGAGACCAGCCGTGGGGGACGGCCCCCGGCGGGGACCCCGTTCCGGAGTGCCGCATATCACCTTTTCCGGGCGCCGGGGAGATCCGATCGCCCCTACCGACCACGGATGATGGAGGGTATGCACGTCAAGCCCGTCGCCTCGGCGCTCCACTGGGTCCTGGCCACCGGCCGTCGACTCCCCGAGAGCTGGGCCGGGTCGCCGCGCGCGCTCGACGTCACCACCGCCCTCGGCTGCCTCGCGCTCATGGCGCTGGACCTGCCGGGACTGGCCTCCGAGGACAACTCGCTGAACGCCCCTCAGGCCGCGGTGGTCCTCACGCTCGGGGCCGCGACCCTGCTGATCCGGCGCCGGGCGCCCTGGCTCTCGTACGTCACCGCACTGCTCTTCATCGGCTGGCTGCACGAACTGACGCTCATCCAGTTCGCGCTGTACTCCGTCGGCCGCTACCGCGGGCGGCGCGCCGGGGTCCTGGCGACCTGCGGGTACGTCCTCTTCGCCTACGCCCTCTTCAACATGCCGGGCTGGCCCGAGGACCGGGCGGACACCCTGAGCGGGTTCCTCAGCCTGGTCATCCCCATCGGAGTGCTGGCCTCCGCCGTCGGCATCGCCGCCTACCGGCACGACCTGGTGCGCGAGCTGGCCGTCCGGCGCGGCGAGTCGGCCGTCTACGAGGCCGTGGAGCAGGAGCGCCGCTCGGTCGCGCGGGACGTGCACGACTTCGTCGGGCGCGAGCTGACCCTGCTGACGGTGCGTTCCGAGGTGCTCTCGATGCGCACGCGCGAGACGGCGTACGCGAAGGACTTCGAGGAGCTGGCCGACACCGCGCGCCGGGCCCACCTCGTGCTCAACGAGATCATCGTGCAGCGCGGCGAGCGTGCCGCCACCCCGGGCGTGGACGGGCTGTCCGCGCTCGCCGACGAGAGCGGGCGGGCGGGCTCGCCCGTACGGCTCGTCCTGGGCCCCGAGGTGCGCGCCCTCTCGCCGCTGAGGCAGGCCGCGGTCTACCGGGTGGTGCAGGAGTGCCTGACGAACGCCGCCAAGCACGCGCGCGGCGAGACCATCGAGGTGGACGTCCGCGCCGACGGCCCGCAGCTGCGCATCGCGGTGAGCAACGGCCTGCCCGTCCGCGGCCCGGTGCGCGCCCCCGTCTCCGCGGGCTCGGGCACGGCGAGCATGGCCGAGCGCGTCCGCAGCCTGGGCGGCACCCTGACCGCGACGCGCACGGACGACCGCTACCGGGTCGTCGCCACCTTCCCGCGCGGCTGACCGCGCGGGGGCGCGCGACAGGGCCCGGCGGGCGCGCGGCGGGCCCTACGTCGCCGGGGACAGCAGCGAGTTCAGCGTGTCCATGTCCTCCACGCACTTGCCGGACCCCAGGGCCACGCAGTCCAGCGGGTCGTCCGCCACGAAGACCGGGATGCCGGTCGCCGAGGTCAGGCGCAGGTCCAGCCCCGGCAGCAGCGCGCCGCCGCCGGTCAGCACGATCCCGTGCTCCATCACGTCGCCCGACAGCTCCGGCGGGCACTCCTCCAGGGTGGTGCGCACCGCCGCGATGATCGCCTCGACCGGCTCGTCGAGGGCCGAGCGCACGTCGTACGAGGTCAGCTCCAGGGTCTTGGGCATCCCCGCGACCTTCTCGCGCCCCCGCACGGTGAAGGTGGCCTCCTCCAGCTCGGGCCGGCCGGGCACCGGCCACGCGGAGCCGATCGCGCACTTGACGTCCTCGGCGGTCCGCTCGCCGATGAGCAGCGCGTGCTCCTTGCGCACGTAGTCGATGATCGCGGAGTCGAGCCGGTCCCCGCCGACCCGCAGCGACTGCGAGGTGACGATCCCGCCCAGCGAGATCACGGCGACCTCGGTGGTGCCCCCGCCGATGTCCACCACCATCGAGCCGCGCGGCTCCGCGACCGGCAGCCCGGCGCCGATCGCCGCCGCCATCGGTTCCTCGATCAGGTGGACGGCCCTGGCCCCCGCCCGGGTCGAGGCGTGGATGATCGCCCGCCGCTCGACCGGGGTGACCCCGGACGGCACGCACACCACCATGCGGGTGCGCGGCCTGCGGCCCGGCACGGCCTTCCGCACGAAGTGCCGGATCATCTCCTCCGCGGCCTCGTAGTCGCAGATCACCCCGCCCCTGAGCGGGCGGATCGCGGTGATGGAGCCGGGGGTGCGGCCGATGGTCTCCTTGGCCTCCACCCCCACGGCCACGGCCGTCGTGGTGCCCGCCCGGACCGCCACCACGGACGGCTCATTGAGCACGATGCCGTGGCCCCGTGCGTAGACGAGGGTGTTCGCGGTCCCCAGATCCATCCCTATGTCGCGGCTGGACCCCGTCTTATTGCTGCTGGCCTGCGGCATTTGTTCCCCAATCTCCTGCCGCAAGACTTGCATAACGATCTGGACGCCCCGGGCGCCCAAGGTCCCGAAACGCCCGGGCCGAAAGTCCTTCCGCTCCCCGTCCGTAGACTGGGTGCCGTGAGTGAGCAGCAGCCTGAGAGCGACGACCGGCCCGACGAGTTCGACGAGATCGTGGCCGAAGAGACCGACCGCGACCCCGACCTGGCGGTGATCGAGGCCGGCAGCCGCACCCTGCGCGCCCATGGCGGGGCGCCCCAGGGCGACCAGGCCCCCTCCCGCCCCGAGGACCCCGAGGTGGAGCGGGCCCTGCGCGAGGTGGAGCAGGAGCTGGCCGGCCGCTGGGGCGAGACCAAGCTGGAGCCGTCCGTCACGCGCATCGCCGCGCTGATGGACGTCCTGGGCTCGCCGCAGCGCGCGTACCCCTCCATCCACGTCACCGGCACCAACGGCAAGACCAGCACCGCCCGCATGATCGAGGCCCTGCTGGTGGCCTTCGAACTGCGCACCGGCCGCTACACCAGCCCGCACGTGCAGTCGATCACCGAGCGGATCAGCCTCGACGGGCTGCCGATCAGCCACGAGCGGTTCGTGGAGACCTACCACGACATCAAGCCGTACGTGGAGATGGTCGACGCGGCCGAGGAGTACCGGCTGTCCTTCTTCGAGGTGCTCACCGGGATGGCGTACGCGGCCTTCGCGGACGCGCCCGTCGACGCGGCCGTGGTCGAGGTCGGCATGGGCGGCAGCTGGGACGCCACCAACGTGATCGACGGCTCGGTCGCGGTGATCACCCCGATCAGCCTGGACCACACGGACCGGCTCGGCTCCACCCCCGGCGAGATCGCGCAGGAGAAGGGCGGGGTCATCAAGCAGGGCGCCGCCGTGATCCTGGCGCAGCAGCCGGTGGACGCGGCGCAGGTGCTGCTCAAGAAGGCCGTGGAGGTGGACGCGACGGTGGCCCGCGAGGGCATGGAATTCGGCGTGGTCTCCCGCGAGGTCGCGGTCGGCGGCCAGCACCTCACCCTGCGCGGTCTGGGCGGCGAGTACGAGGACATCTTCCTGCCGCTGTACGGCGCCCACATGGCCCACAACGCGGCCGTCGCCCTGGCGGCCGTCGAGGCGTTCTTCGGGATCGGCGCCGAGCACGCGCGCCCGCTGGACGTCGACACCGTCCGCAAGGCCTTCGCCTCCGTGTCCTCCCCGGGCCGGATGGAGGTCGTACGGCGCAGCCCCACCGTGGTGCTGGACGCCGCGCACAACCCGGCGGGCGCCCTGGCCACCGCCGAGGCGGTCACCGAGTCCTTCGGCTTCAGCCGGCTCATCGGTGTGGTCGGCGCGAGCGAGGGCAAGGACGTCAAGGGCGTCTTCGAGGCCTTCGAGCCGATCTTCGCCGAGGTCGTGGTGACCGAGAACACCAGCCACCGGGCGATGAGCGCGGACGACCTGGCGGCCATCGCGGTCGAGGTCTTCGGCTCCGAGCGGGTCCAGGTGGAGCCCCGGCTGGACGACGCGCTGGAGGCGGCCATCACCCTGGCGGAGGAAGAGGCCGAATTCGGTGGGGCCGGGGTCCTGGTGACCGGTTCCGTGATCACGGTGGGCGAGGCCCGCCTGCTGCTCAAGAGGGGCTGAGGACATGCGCACGCTGTGTGCGAGCACGCTGATCGGCGAGTTCTTCGTGATCGGCTTCGCCGGTCTGGTCGCGATGAAGAACCCGGACCTGACCCAGGCCGCCGTCTGGACGGTCTGCGGGGTCACCATGCTGCTGTCCGTCCTGCTGTGCGGGATGCTGTCGCGCCCCGGCGCGGTCCAGATCGGCTGGGCGCTGCAGATCGGTCTGGTCCTGAGCGGGTTCATCGTTCCGACGATGTTCATCCTGGGCGCGGTGTTCGCGGGCCTGTGGTGGTGTTCCGTGCACTACGGGCGCAAGATCGACGCCATCAAGGCCCGCTGGGCCGAGCAGGCGGAGGCGGCCGCGCCTGACGCTGCGTGACGGGGGGCCGTATGGCCCCTGTAGCCTCGACGCACCGCACCCGTATGCCGCAAGGAGTTAGAACATGACCCAGCGCACTCTCGTCCTGCTCAAGCCCGACGCGGTCCGTCGTGGCCTGATCGGCGAGGTCATCGGCCGGATCGAGCGGAAGGCCGGCTGGACCATCCCCGCGCTGGAGCTGCGCACGCTGGACCAGGACACCCTGGAGGCGCACTACGGTGAGCACCAGGGCAAGCCGTTCTACGAGCCCCTCATGGGCTTCATGTCCTCCGGTCCCGTCGTCGCCCTGGTGGTCGAAGGGGAACGAGTGATCGAGGGTGTCCGCCAGCTGGCCGGACCCACTGACCCGATCGCCGCGGCGCCCGGGTCCATCCGGGGTGACTTCGGCACCGTCACCCGGGAGAACCTGATCCACGCGTCGGACTCCGAGGAGTCCGCCGAGCGGGAGCTGAAGCTGTTCTTCCCCGCTCTGTGATGACTCCTTCCTGACGGAACATCAGCCAAATAGCGCTCATGACCTGGGGCGACCGAATTAATTTCGGTCGCCCTTCGGTATTGAGGGTTGAGAGCGGGAACGCATGTGCAGGACACGACGTCACCACTAGGGGGCGGGTTTCCGTTCCGGCGGGATTGCCGGAGTCCCGTCGCGCGGTGCCCGTACTCACGGCATTACGATGGGGCCTCCACCCACACACCCACCTCGCCGACCTGACAGCAGCCGCTATCAACTGGAAGGCCAGACGCTCCTCATGGGGAACAAGGGGAACAACATGTCGTTCATCGGCCGTGACATGGCGATCGACCTCGGGACCGCCAACACGCTGGTGTACGTGAGGGGCCGGGGGATCGTCCTGAACGAGCCGTCCGTGGTCGCCATCAACACGAACACCGGTGGCATCCTGGCGGTCGGTTCCGAAGCGAAGAAGATGATCGGGCGCACGCCCGGCAACATCGTCGCCGTACGGCCCCTCAAGGACGGCGTCATCGCCGACTTCGAGATCACCGAGCGTATGCTCCGGTACTTCATCCTCAAGATCCACAAGCGCCGTTACCTGGCTCGTCCGCGCGTCGTGGTCTGCGTGCCCTCCGGCATCACGGGAGTGGAGCGACGCGCCGTCATCGAGGCGTCCACGCAGGCCGGCGCCCGCCAGGTGCACATCATCGAAGAGCCCATGGCCGCCGCCATCGGCTCGGGCCTGCCCGTCCACGAGGCCACCGGCAACATGGTCGTGGACATCGGCGGCGGCACCACCGAGGTGGCCGTCATCTCCCTCGGCGGAATCGTCACGGCACAGTCCATCCGGGTGGCCGGCGACGAGCTGGACAACGCGATCATCCAGCACATCAAGAAGGAGTACTCCCTCCTCCTGGGCGAGCGCACCGCCGAGCAGATCAAGATCACCATCGGGTCGGCCTACGACCTCGACAAGGACGAGCACACCGAGATCCGCGGCCGTGACCTCGTCTCGGGCCTGCCCAAGACCGTGGTCATCTCCGCCGCCGAGGTGCGCAAGGCCATCGAGGAGCCCGTCAACGCCATCGTCGACGCGGTCAAGACCACCCTCGACAAGTGCCCGCCGGAGCTGTCCGGCGACATCATGGACCGCGGCATCGTCCTCACCGGCGGCGGCGCCCTGCTGCGCGGCCTCGACGAGCGGCTGCGCCGGGAGACCGGCATGCCGATCCACATCGCCGAGGACCCCCTCGACTCGGTCGCCCTCGGCTCCGGCAAGTGCGTCGAGGAGTTCGAGGCGCTCCAGCAGGTGCTGGACGCCCAGCCCCGGCGCTGACCCGGCCCGCCCGTCACCCCCCTGCCGGGGGCGGCGGGCGGCCGGCCTTGCGGAACACAAGGATCCGCCGTACGGGGGCTGTCGCTCCGGTACGGCGGATCGTTGATATACAGGCAGGGAATTATTCCGACGAGGAAGGCACGGCCGCCGCACGTGAGGGACACACGAGAGAGCCGGCTGCTCCTGGTGCTTCTGATCGCCATCGCGTTCGCATTGATCACGGTGGACATCAGAGCGGGCGAGGAGTCACCGGTCGACGGTGCCCGGCAGGCCGCCGCAGCGGTCTTCGGCCCGGTCGAGAAGGGCGTGGCGACCGCGGTCGACCCGGTCGCCCACGCCATAGGAGCGGTGCGCGACTCCGGGGAGCGCCACAACCGGATCACCGCGCTCGAAGGCGAGAACGCCGCGCTCAAGGCCAAGCTGGGCAGCGACGACCGCAACAAGAGCCGCATCCACGAACTGGACGAGATGCTCAAGCGGGCCGGCTCCGGCCAGTACGGCATCAAGGGCGCCGAGGTCATCGCCATAGGAGCGGCCCAGGGCTTCTCCTGGACCGTGACCATCGACGCGGGCAGCAAGGACGGCATCGAACGCGACATGACCGTCCTCAACGGCGACGGACTCGTCGGCCGGGTCACCACCGTCGGCCCCGACACCGCCACCGTCGTCCTCGCCAACGACCCCGACTTCACGGTCGGCACCCGGCTGGAGAAGACGGGCGAGCTCGGCTTCGCCACCGGCCAGGGCGACCGCGCCCTGTCCGTCCAGATGCTCAACGGCAAGGCCAAGATCAGCCCCGGCGACCGCCTCGTCACCTTCGGCTCGCGCGGCAACAAGCCCTTCGTGCCCGGCGTCCCGATCGGCGAGGTCGTCAAGGTCGAACCCTCCCGGGGCGACCTCACCCGCACGGTCTGGGTCCGGCCGTACGTCGGCTTCTCCCGCCTCGACATCGTCGGCGTCGTCGTGATGCCGCCGCGTCAGGACCCGCGCGACGCCGTCCTGCCGCCCAAGCCCGAAGGGCCCAAGCCGACGCCGACGGTCACCGTCACGGTCGCGCCGTCCGCCAGCGCGTCCCCCAAGCCGGCCGACGAGTAGGAGCTGACCGTCATGCGCTTCAACCGGATCCTGCTCTCCGTGACCCTGGTCGCGGTCGCCCTCGTCGTCCAGGTCACCGTGCTGGGACGGCTCCAGCTGCCCGGCGCCGTCCCCGACCTCGTGCTGCTCACCGTCGTCGCCCTCGCCCTGGTGTACGGGCCGGTCAGCGGCGCCCTGATCGGTTTCAGCGCCGGACTGCTGGCCGATCTGGCGCCGCCCGCCGACCACGCCGCCGGGCGCTACGCCCTGGTGCTGTGCCTCATCGGGTACGCCTGCGGGCTGGCGCGGCCCGACACCGGCCGCTTCCGCTCCGCCTGGGGCCCGATGCTCACCGTCGTGGCCGCCGCCGTCTGCTCCACGCTGCTCTACGCGGGCGTGGGCGCCCTGGTCGGCGACACCGCCGCCCGGCACGTGGGGCTGGTCGGGCTGCTGTTCACCGCGGTCCTCTACGACCTGCTCCTCGCGCCGTTCACCGTGCCGTTCCTGATGGCGCTGGCCCGGCGCGCCGAGAACGACCCGATGGCCGTCGAGGCCAACGGCGGGCCGGCGCAGGGCGCCGACGTGGCCTCCGGCTGGCTCTCCGGCGGTACGGGCCTGCGCATCGGGAGCCAGCGCGGCGGGCTGCGGCTGAAGACGGCGCGCAGCCGTGCGGACCGGGCCGTCCGCATAAAGGGGGTCAAGGGCGTCAAGGGCGTCAAGGGACTCAAGGGCGTGAAGAGCGTCAAGAAGCTGTGACGGGGGATCACGCGTGACCAACATTCCGGAGACCGGCCGCACCCCCAGGGTGCAGATCCGGCTCGTCATCATCCAGGTGCTCGTCTTCTCGCTGCTGCTCACGCTCGGCGGCCGGCTGTGGTATCTCCAGATCCGCAACGGCGCGGAGTACGCGGACGAGGCCAAGAACAACCACGTCCAGCAGGTCGTCCAGCCCGCCGTGCGCGGCTCGGTCCTCGACGCCCGCGGGGTGCCGCTGGCCGACAACGAGACCCGGCTCGTCGTCTCCGCCAGCCGCACCGAGCTGATGAAGATAAAGGACAAGGGCAAGGGCGTCCTCACCCGGCTGGCCGGGATCCTCGACATGAAGCCGCAGGAGGTCATGGACAAGGTCCGCCTCTGCGACGCCAAGACCCCCCAGCCCTGCTGGAACGGCTCCCCCTACCAGCCGATCCCGGTCACCCTGGAAGCCACCACCCAGCAGGCCCTGCAGATCCGCGAGCGGCCCGAGGACTTCCCCGGCATCACCGCCGAGCCCACCGCCGTACGCCGCTACCCGGCCCCCGGCGGCGCCAACACGGGCCAGGTCCTCGGCTACCTCTCGCCCGTCACCGACAACGAGATCCAGGCCGCCAAGACCACCAACTCGCCGTTCCTGCGCTCCGACCAGGTCGGCCGCTTCGGCCTGGAACGCACGTACGACAAGGAACTGCGCGGCAAGTCCGGCGTCACCCGCTACGAGGTCGACAACCTCGGCCGCGTCATCGGCGAGGCCAAGAACGACCCCGCGATCCCCGGCGCCAACCTGGTCACCAGCATCGACGCCCGCGTCCAGGGCGTCGCCGAGTACGAGCTGAACGCGGCCATGGTCGAGGCCCGCAAGCAGAACGACCGCAACACCGGCGTCAACTACAAGGCCGACGCGGGCGCCGTCGTCGTCCTGGAGTCCAAGACCGGCCGGGTCGTCGCCATGGCGTCCAACCCGACGTACGACCCCAACGTCTGGGTCGGCGGAATCTCCGCCAAGGACTACGCCAAACTCACCGCCAAGGAATCCAACGTCCCGCTGATGAACCGGGCGATCCAGGGCCAGGCCGCCCCCGGCTCCATCTTCAAGGTCATCCCGACCGCCGCCGCGGTGAACGCCGGATACCCCTTCGACGGCAGCTACCCCTGCCCCAGCTCGTACTCCATCGGCGGACAGGTCTTCAAGAACTTCGAGTCCCAGGGCCACGGCTCCATCACCCTCGGCCAGGCCCTCGAGGTCTCCTGCGACACCGTCTTCTACGCCCTCGGCCACCAGCAGTGGCTCAAGGACGGCGGTCTCAAGCCGGTGAAGACCCCCGCGCAGATCTTCTACAAGACCGCCCACCAGTTCGGTCTCGGCGCGGAGACCGGCGTGGACCTGCCGGGCGAGGAGAAGGGCCGGGTCCCCGACCGCGAGTGGAAGCAGAAGTTCTGGGAGGCCAACAAGGACCAGTGGTGCAAGACCGGCAAGAAGGGCGGCACCTACGTCGAGCTGCTGTCCTACGAGAACTGCCTCGAAGGCAACCTCATGCGCGCCGGTGACGCCGTCAACTACTCCATCGGGCAGGGCGACACGCTCGTCACCCCGATCCAGATGGCCACCATCTACGCCGCCATCGCCAACGGCGGCACCCTGTGGAACCCGACCATCGGCAAGGCCGTCGTCAGCGCCGACGGCAAGAACGTCCAGGAGATCAAGCCGCAGTCCCACGGCAAGCTCCCCATGACCGAGGAGACCCGGTCGAAGATAAACGAAGCGCTGGAGGGTGTCGCCACGCGCGGCACCGCCGCCTGGCGCTTCGGCGGCTGGCCGCAGAAGCAGATCCCGATGCACGCCAAGACCGGTACCGCCGAGGTCTACGGCAAGCAGACGACGTCCTGGTTCGCCACGTACACCGAGGACTACACGGTCGTGATGACGATCTCCCAGGGTGGTACCGGTTCCGGTGCCTCCGGCCCCGCCGTGCGCAACATCTACAACGCGATCTACGGTCTCGACATGGCCGGCAAGCAGGACCTGAGCAAGGCGCTGCTGCCCCACCCCGAGAAGGCCCTGCCCAAGATCCAGCCCGACGGCTCGATCGACGCGCCCGAGATCAAGCCGTACGTCCCCGCCGCCCCGGCGGACGCGCCGCCGCCCCTCGCCGGCCCGCCGCGCGCGCCGGGAACCGGGAGGCAGGACTGATGCCCGGACCGAACACCTTCTCCGTCTCCCGCTACGCCCCCGAGCGCGGCGCGATCAGCAAGCTCACCGCCCGCGACTCGGTGCTGCGCCGGCTCGACTGGCCGATACTGCTCAGCGCGCTGGCGCTGTCCTGCATCGGCTCGCTGCTGGTGTGGTCGGCCACCCGCAACCGCACCACGCTGAACCAGGGCGACCCGTACTACTTCCTGTTCCGGCACGCCATGAACACCGGCATCGGCCTCGTGCTGATGATCGGCACGGTCTGGCTCGGCCACCGCACCCTGCGCGGCGCGGTGCCGATCCTCTACGGGCTCTCGCTGGTCCTGGTCCTCGCCGTCCTCACGCCCCTCGGCGCGACCATCAACGGCGCGCACGCGTGGATCGTGATCGGCGGCGGGTTCTCGCTCCAGCCCTCCGAGTTCTGCAAGATCACCATCATCCTGATCATGGCGATGCTGCTCTCGGCCCGGGTGGACGCGGGGGACCTCGACCACCCCGACCACCGCACGGTCATCAAGGCGCTCTGCCTGGCCGCCGCCCCCATGGGCATCGTCATGCTGATGCCCGACCTCGGCTCGGTCATGGTCATGCTGGTCATCGTGCTCGGGGTGCTGCTGGCCTCCGGGGCATCCAACCGCTGGGTGCTCGGACTGCTCGGCTCCGGCGCGATGGGCGCCGTACTCATCTGGCAGCTCGGCATCCTCGACGAGTACCAGATCAACCGCTTCGCGGCCTTCGCCAACCCGGCCCTGGACCCGGCGGGCGTCGGCTACAACACCAACCAGGCGCGGATCGCGATCGGCTCCGGCGGGCTGATGGGCGAGGGGCTCTTCAACGGGTCCCAGACCACCGGCCAGTTCGTGCCGGAGCAGCAGACCGACTTCGTCTTCACCGTGGCGGGGGAGGAGCTGGGCTTCGTCGGGGCCGGCCTGATCCTGGTCCTGCTCGGCGTGGTGCTCTGGCGGGCCTGCATGATCGCCCGCGAGACCACCGAGCTGTACGGGACGATCGTCGCCGCCGGGATCATCGCCTGGTTCGCCTTCCAGGCCTTCGAGAACATCGGGATGACGCTCGGCATCATGCCGGTGGCCGGGCTGCCGCTGCCGTTCGTGTCGTACGGAGGATCGTCGATGTTCGCCGTGTGGGTGGCCATCGGGCTGTTGCAGTCGATCCGGGTGCAACGGCCGATGTCCGCCTGACGCGCGGGCCGGTCCGGCCCCCGGACCGGCCCGGCCGGGGTCCGGGCCGGCCCCGCGTGGACGATCCCCGGCCGATCGGTGGCCGGGCTCCGCGTTCGCCTTCACTTCGCCTTCCGTTCAGGACTACGTTCGATCCATGGCGGACACCAAGCGCGAGATCGAGCGGAAATTCGAGTTCACGAGCGGTGCGGCGGGACGGCGCGGAGTACCGGACCTGACGGGCACGGCCGGCATCGCCGCCGTCCTGGACCAGGGCACCGTCGACCTCGACGCCGTCTACTACGACACCCCCGACCAGCGGCTCGCCGCCGACGGGCTGACCCTGCGGCGCAGGACCGGCGGCGCGGACGCGGGCTGGCACCTCAAGCTCCCCGTCTCGCCCGGGGTGCGCGACGAGGTCCGGGCCGACCTCGCCGACACCGTCCCGCGCGCCCTCACCGCCCTGCTGCGCTCCCGGGTCCGCGACGGGGCCCTGCTGCCCCGGATGCGGCTGCTGTCCTCGCGCAAGGTGCTCCACCTCATGGACGGGGACGGAGCGCTGCTCGCGGAACTGAGCACCGACGCCGTGCGCGCCGAGGCCGACGACTCCACCGCCGCCTGGACCGAGGTGGAAGTCGAACTCGCCGACGGCGTCGACCCCGCACTGCTCGACGCCGTCGAGAAACGGTTCCGCAAGGCTGGGCTCGCGGTGTCCGCCGCCCCCTCCAAACTCGCCCGCGCCCTCTCCGAGACCGGATCCGCCCCCGCCCCCCGGCCCGGGAGCGACCCCGCCGACGACACCGCGGGCGCCCACGTCCTCGCGTACCTGCGCGAGCAGCGCGACGCCCTCGTCGCCCAGGACCCCGCCGTCCGGCGCGGACTGCCCGACTCCGTGCACCAGATGCGGGTCGCCACCCGCCGCCTGCGCAGCGCCTTCCGGAGCTACCGGCGGGTCCTCGACCGCGGGATCACCGACCCGCTCGGCGAGGAACTGCGCTGGCTCGCCGCCGAACTCGGCGTCGACCGGGACCAGGAGGTCCTCCTCGAACGCCTGCGCACCCGGCTCGGCGAACTCCCCCCGACCCTGGTGCACGGCCCGGTCCGCGGCCGCCTGCGGACCTGGAACACCTCCCGCCGCTCCGGCTCGCGCCGCCGCGCCCTCGCCGCCCTCGACGGCGAGCGCTACCTCGCCCTGCTCGACGCCCTCGACGCACTGCTCCAGGACCCGCCGCTGCGCCCCGCCGCCGCCAAGCCCGCCGCGAAGGTCCTGCCGAAGGCCGTGCTCGCCGACCACGCGCGCCTGTCCGGCCGGATCGACGAGGCGCTCGCCCTCGCCCCCGGCGGGGACCGCGACCTCGCCCTGCACCGCGCCCGCAAGGCCGCCAAACGCGCCCGCTACGCGGCGGAGGCCGCCACCGGGGCCCTCGGAGCCCCCGCGAAACGGCAGGCCAAGGCCATGAAGTCGGTCCAGACCCTGCTCGGCGACCACCAGGACAGCGTGGTCGCCCGCGAGGCCCTGCGCGGCCTGGCCCTCCAGGCCTCGGGGGCGCGGGAGCCCTCCTTCACCTGGGGCGTGCTCCACGGCCGCGAGGAAGCCCTGGCCGAGCGCCGCGAGCGCGAACTCCCGGGCGTCTGGGCGAAGGCATCGGACCCGGCGGTGCGGGCGGGGCTGCGCGGGTAGCCGGTGATCGACGCGGCGGGGGGCGGCCGCGCCCCGGGGTACGCTTGTGAGTCGCCCCCTGCCCGCTTCACGAAAGTCGCGTGATGACCGAGTCGGTCTTCCCTCAGCTCGAGGCCCTGCTTCCGCACGTTCAGAAGCCGATCCAGTACGTCGGCGGGGAGCTGAACTCCACCGTCAAGAACTGGGACGAATGTGACGTCCGCTGGGCGCTCATGTACCCGGATGCCTACGAGGTCGGTCTGCCCAACCAGGGCGTCATGATCCTTTACGAGGTGCTCAACGAGCGCGAGGGCGTCCTCGCCGAGCGCACCTACAGCGTGTGGCCCGACCTCGAAGAGCTGATGCGCGAGCACCAGGTGCCGCAGTTCACCGTCGACTCCCACCGCCCCGTGGGCGCCTTCGACGTGTTCGGCCTGTCCTTCTCCACGGAGCTGGGCTACACCAACATGCTCACGGCGCTGGACCTGGCGGGCATCCCGCTGGAGGCCAAGGACCGTACGGTCGACCACCCCATCGTCCTCGCGGGCGGCCACGCGGCCTTCAACCCCGAGCCGATCGCGGACTTCATCGACTGCGCGGTCATCGGCGACGGCGAACAGGCCGTCCTCGACATGACCGACATCATCCGCGCCTGGAAGGCCGAAGGCCGTCCGGGCGGGCGCGAGGAGGTCCTGCTGCGCCTCGCGAAGACCGGCGGCGTCTATGTCCCGGGCTTCTACGACGTGGACTACCTCCCGGACGGCCGCATCGCGCGTGTCTTCCCGAACCGTTCCGGCGTTCCCCACCGGGTGTCCAAGCACACGGTCATGGACCTCGACGAGTGGCCCTACCCGAAGCAGCCCCTGGTCCCGCTCGCCGAGACCGTCCACGAGCGCATGTCCGTGGAGATCTTCCGCGGCTGCACCCGCGGCTGCCGTTTCTGCCAGGCCGGCATGATCACGCGCCCCGTGCGGGAGCGAAGCATCACCGGCATCGGCGAAATGGTCGAGCGGGGCCTGAAGGCGACCGGCTTCGAGGAGGTCGGCCTCCTCTCGCTGTCGTCCGCGGACCACACGGAGATCGCCGACATCGCCAAGGGCCTCGCCGACCGCTACGCGGAGGACAAGGTGGGCCTGTCCCTCCCGTCCACCCGCGTGGACGCCTTCAACGTGGACCTGGCCAACGAGCTGACCCGCAACGGCCGCCGGTCGGGCCTCACCTTCGCCCCCGAGGGCGGCTCCGAGCGCATGCGCAAGGTCATCAACAAGATGGTCTCGGAAGAGGACCTGATCCGTACGGTCGCCACGGCGTACGGCAACGGCTGGCGCCAGGTGAAGCTGTACTTCATGGTCGGCCTGCCGACCGAGACCGACGAGGACGTGCTCCAGATCGGCGACATGGCGGTCAACGTCATCGCCAAGGGCCGCGAGGTCTCCGGCCAGAACGACATCCGCTGCACGGTGTCGATCGGCGGGTTCGTCCCGAAGCCGCACACCCCCTTCCAGTGGGCACCGCAGCTGTCGGCGGAGGAGACGGACGCACGGCTGACCAAGCTGCGCGACAAGCTCCGCGGTGACAAGAAGTACGGCCGCTCCATCGGCTTCCGCTACCACGATGGCAAGCCGGGCGTCGTCGAGGGCCTGCTGTCCCGCGGCGACCGCCGCATCGGCGACGTCATCCGCGCGGTCTACGAGTCGGGCGGCCGCTTCGACGGCTGGCGCGAGCACTTCTCGTACGACCGCTGGATGCAGGCGGCCGAGAAGACGCTCCCCGCCTACGGGGTGGACGTGGCCTGGTACACGACCCGCGAGCGCACCTACGAGGAAGTCCTGCCCTGGGACCACCTGGACTCCGGTCTCGACAAGGACTGGCTCTGGGAGGACTGGCAGGACGCCCTCGACGAGACCGAGGTCGAGGACTGCCGCTGGACCCCGTGCTTCGACTGCGGCGTCTGCCCGCAGATGGACACGCAGATCCAGATCGGCCCGACGGGCCAGAAGCTGCTGCCGCTGTCGGTCGTGAAATAGCGGTCACGTCCGCTCCACAGCTGCCCCCCGCCGGGATCCGGCGGGGGGCAGCTGCGTTGGCAGATGCATTCGAAGTGTGCTTGAACGTTTATGCACCACCGACTCGCGGATATCCTTGACGCACGGCATCGTGTATACACCGCTCCGCTCCGGGACCTGGAGGTGGCCGGGATGGCCAAAACCCTGATCGACATCGACGAGGAAGCGCTGGCCCTGGCCGCCGAAGCGCTGGGCACCAAGACCAAGAAGGACACGGTCAACGCCGCCCTCACGGAGATAGGAGCGAGGCTGCGGCGCGAGCGGGCGCTGGCGCGGCTGACCAGACTTGATGAGGAGGGCGCGTTCGACAAGGGCCGCGAGCCCGGATTCAAGGAGGAGGTGCGCGGTCCGTGGGGGAATCCGAGCGTTTCCTGATCGACACGTCGGCCGCGAATCGCATCATGCTCGCCGGGCCGCTCGCGGTCTGGCGCCCGGTGCTCGCGTCGGGACGCATCGGTATGTGCCCCGTCACGGAGGCCGAGGTGCTGTACTCGGCCCGGTCGCCGGCGCAGTACGAGGAGATGCGTCAGACCTTCGCCGACTTGTACGTGTGGCAGGGCATCCCGGAGGACATCTGGTCGCAGTTGCTCGTGGCCCAGCGCACCCTGGCCGCGGCGGGCTGCGTGCGCTCGGCGGGAGTGGTGGACCTGATCGTCGCCGTCACCGCGGCACGGCACCGGCTGACGGTGCTGCACTACGACCGGGACTTCGAGACGCTCGCGAAGCACATCGGGCTCAGTACTCGCTGGCTCGCCGAGCCCGGTTCCATCGACTGAGGCTTCTCTCCCGTGCAACCGACGAGGTCACAGGCGCGTACTGTGGGTAGTACGACAGCTGTCGGCAACGCGCCCGCACCCGAGATCTCCCCGCAGCAGCGGGGGTGAGCCGGAGCAGCGGGCACGGCCGGACGGCTCCACAGACCTCCGGGCGGCGCGCGAGAGCGCCCGCCCCGCACAAGGAGAAGAACCACTGGGCAAGCGACAGCCCGAAGGCCCCCCTCCCGCACCGGTGGTGCAGCGCATCCGACTGCGCTACACCAAGCGCGGCCGCCTCCGGTTCACCAGCCACCGAGACTTCCAGCGAGCCTTCGAGCGGGCCCTGCGCCGCGCCGAGGTCCCCATGGCGTACTCGGCGGGCTTCACCCCGCACCCCCGGGTCTCGTACGCGAACGCCGCCCCCACCGGGACCGGCAGCGAAGCCGAGTACCTGGAGATCGCCCTGGCCGAGGCACGCGACCCCGAGAAGCTCCGCGAGCTGCTCGACGAGTCGATGCCGGTCGGGCTCGACATCACCGACGCCGTCGAGGCCCGGACCTCGGGCCTGGCCGACCGGCTGACCGCCTCGGTCTGGGAACTGCGCCTCGAAGGCACGGACCCCGCCGAGGCCGAACGGGCCGTGGCGGTCTTCCTCGCCGCCGAGAGCGTCGAGGTCCAGCGCCGGACGAAGAACGGTATGCGCACCTTCGACACGCGCGGCGCCGTCGTCAGTCTCGAGGTGGCCCCGGCATCGGCCGTTCCGGCTGATAGGCCGCTGGACAGTGCCTGTGCGATACTGCGGCTGGTTGTTCGGCATCTGACACCTGCCGTGCGACCCGACGACGTCCTGTCCGGTCTCCGAGCTGTGGCCGACCTGGCGCCCCCGGTCCCCGCAGCGGTGACCAGGCTGGCGCAGGGGCTCTTCGACGAGGAGTCCGGCACGGTGACCGACCCGCTCGCGCCCGACCGCGAGGCCGTCACGACAGCCCCACCCACGGCTGCCGCGGCTGCCGACGCGAAGGCGCCGGAAGGTCCCGCCGCGTAGGGACAGTCGTTGCCGTGCCGCCCTGGCACCCGGGATCCACCTGGGTCGGGCAGCGCAAAGACCTGAAGACTTCCGCCAGGCCGTACGGACAAACACGTACGGAACCGGCGGCCATGGACTATAGCTCCCGTGTGGCGCACGCGCCCCGGAGGCCGGTTCCGCGCTCACCGCGCGAAGCCGCGCCGGACCGGATGTCAGCCGCGGCGCCCGGGAGCGCGACGGGAGAACCCCGCACATGCTCAACAACGAGAACACCACCACCGACAACACCGCCGAGGGCAGCAGCCCCAGCGACAACCTGCCGCCGCGCAGGCGGCGCCGCGCCGCGTCGCGGCCGGCCGGTCCGCCGGGTGCCGTCGGGGCCCCCGAGACGGCCGAGGCCGCAGCCGCGGTGACCGAGCCGGTCGCCGCCCCGGTCGAGGACGCCGCCCCCGCGCCGCGTGCCCGCCGCCGTGCCACCCGCGCCGTGGCGTCAGCGACGTGGTCACCGAGGTGCACGTGGAGGCCGTCTTCGACGACGGATCCCGCCTCGCGGTGGTCTCGTCACCGATCCGGGGCGCCGT
>NZ_JBEOXE010000082.1:0-32177 GCF_040296485.1 Streptomyces sp. NPDC002138
GAACGACGTGACCATGCGGATCGGCCCCGGAGTGACCGGGCTGCTCGGCCCCAACGGCGCCGGGAAGTCCACCCTCATCAACATGATCCGAGGCCCCGCCCACCCCCGCCCGCACCCCCCGCACCGCACCCGTCGCGGCCCCGCTCACCGACGTCATGTCGCGCCGCACGATCGCGCTGGCGATCGGCGGGCTGGTCGTCGTGCTCGCGGTCATCGGCTCCCTCATCGTTTACGCGTTCAGCGGTGACGACGACCCCGGCAAGAAGAACAACGGCAAGGCCGCGGGCGGCGCCGGTACGTCGGCCAGTCCGAAGGCGAGCCCGGGCGCGAGCACCGACGGCAAGGGCAACGGAAACGGCAACGCCGACGGCGGTACGCCGCCCAGCCCCGACGCGAGCCCCGGCCAGCAGACGCAGGGTCAGACCCAGGGCCAGAGCCAGGGGCAGGGCCAGGCCCAGACCCCCGGCCAGAACACCGGTCAGCTCCCCGGCCAGGGCGCGGGGAACGGCGTACCCGCGGGCTACGCCACGGTGACGAGCGAGAAGTTCCACTTCTCCATGGCGATGCCGCAGGGTTTCCACCAGACCGGCACCGCCGGCACCTCCTCCGGCGGGATATTCTCCCGCGACGGCGGCTTCCCGCGCATCCAGGTCGACTACAACAGCAACCCGAGCGACGACGCCCGGCTCGCCTGGGCCCAACTCGCCCCCGCGGTGGCCGGCAGCAGCAAGGACTACAAGCTGCTCGGGCTGCGTGTCGTGGACTACCGGGGGTATCCGACCGTCGCGGACTGGGAGTTCGAGCGCACCCAGAACGGGATGAAGGTCCGCGTCCTCAACCGCGGCTTCAAGATGGACGCCACGCACGGCTACGCGATCATGATCAGTTGCGCGTCGGACCAGTGGGACGCCGCCGAGTGCACGCAGATGCGGAACACGGCCTTCGACACGTTCCAGGCGACCGGCTGACCCGCTGACGCCGTCCCCGGCGCCGCACTGAATGTCGCCCCGGCGTCACGGGCCTTGGCAGGCCCGGGACGCGGGCGCCCCCGGCGACGTATCGTGTCAGCGGGGGCCATGGGGGCGCACACCGCGCAGACCCGCGGCACCCGCTCACCAACGCGCTCGGGGGAGGCGACATGGAGGAGTACGCGGGCCGGATCCTGGCCGAGCGGTACCGCCTGCCGCTGCCGCCGCCGGACGCGCCGCACGAGTACGAACTCATCGAGACCCGGGCCTTCGACACGCGCAGTGGGCAGGAAGTACTCGTCCGGCAGGTGCCGTTACCGGAGGTCGTCGACGCCGAGATGCTCGACGGGCACCGGGCGCCCGCGGCCGGCCGGCGGCCGGTGTCCGAACTCCCGGCGGTGCGGCGCGCGATCGCCGCGGCGCAGGCGGCGGCGCGGGTGCCGGACCATCCGCGCCTCGATCAGGTCTTCGACGTGTTCGCCGAGGGCAATTCGCTGTGGATCGTGAGCGAGCTGGTGCCGGCGAGGTCGCTGGCGGCGCTGATAGCGGACGAGCCGCTGAGCCCGTACCGGGCGGCGGAGGTGGCCGCGGACGTGCTGACGGCGCTGCGGGTGCTGCACGCGCACGGCTGGACGCACCGGAACATCACCGTGCGGACGGTGCTCGTCTGCGACGACGGGCGCGTCGTGCTGACGGGCCTGGCGGCCGGCGCGGCGGAGGAGGCGCTGTGCGGGTACGACCCCGTGCCGGTGGCCGACCCGGCGGAGCCGCCGGGGGATCCCGGCGGCGAGGGCGCGCGCCAGGACGCGGCGTGGGCCCGGGGCGTCCCGGCGGCCCTGCCGCGGCCGCCGGGTGCGGTGGTCCGGGAGGCCCAGCCGTACGAGTCCCCGTACGGGGGCTCGGAGTTCGGCGGCCCCGATCTGGGCAACCCGAGTTTCGGCGGCCACGGCCTCGGCCACGGTCTCGGCGACCGGGACCCCTTCGGCGCGCCCGACCTGCCGGGGGAGGGGGAGCTGGGCGGCTACGCCGGTTCCGCCGGGTCCGTGGAGGACGACGGGTACGACGGGTACGACGGGGACGGCTACGAGGGCGAGGGCTACGACGGGGACGGCCACGACGACGGCTCGGGCGGCCACGGTGGCCCCGGCCTCGGGCGGTTCGCGTCGGAGGAGCCCGGTCCGCGGCCGGAAACCGGGCCCGACGCCGGGCGTGAACCCGGGGCGGACGACACCGCCGACCCCGGTGGCGAGCCGCCGTACGACTACGCGCCGTTGGTGGCGCCCGGGTACGACACCGAACCCCTGGCGGGTCCGCTCCCGGGGCCGCGGGTCGGGCCGACGTACACCGACCACATCACCCCCGAGGCCACGGCCGACCGGCCCGACCTCAAGGCAGCCGCGCGTGCCGGGGCCATCGCGGCCTACCGGGCCGGGGCGCAGGCCGCCGCGCGCGTGACCGAGGAGCGGCGGGGCGGGGCGGCCCCGGCCGAGGAGAACCGGCCCGCGGGGTCGAACCTCCCGCAGGGGTACTCGTACCCGTACGGCGGCCCGGGCACCGCCGCCTGGCACGGCGCCACCCCCCGCCGCACCCCCACCCCCCTCCCGAAGGCCCTCCCCCCGGCCCAGGACGAGCCGCCGTCACCCCCGCCCCAGACGTGGCTCCCCCACTCCGAAGCCGCCCACCCCCCGCCCGGTGCACGGCCGTTGGGCCCGGAGCCCCGCCCGGACGAGGCCCCGTCCCCGGACCAGGGCCGGGCCGCGGCCCCGGACGCCCCGGACCAGGCCTGGGCCGCGGCCCGGGACGAGGGATGGGCCGGCGGACCGGCCTCCTCCCGGGCCGGGGGTCCGGCCGTCGGCCCGCAGCCCCGCCCCGACGAGGACCCGGGGCCCGAACAGGGCTGGGGCCCGACCCCGGACCAGGGGTGGGCCGCCGCCCCGGACGTGTCCTCGTCCCCGGAGCAGACCTGGGCCCCCGGCTCACCGCCCGGTTCGTCGGCGCCCCGCGCCGAGGCGGCGCCGGACCCGATCCGGGTCCCTGACACCAGCCCCGGGCAGCCTCCGCTTCCCGACGGGGGCTGGACCCCGTCCCCGGAGCCCGACCCCGCCGCGGACCGCGCCTGGGCCCACGGCCCGGGGTCCGACGCCGCCGCCGACCGTGAGTGGACAGCCGCCCCGGGGTCCGACGCGTCCCCTTCCCCGGACCGGACGTGGCCCGTCGGCCCGGAGCCCGCCCCCGCCCCCGACCGCACCTGGGCGCCCGGCCCGGGGTCCGATGTGTCCCCCTCCCCGGACGGGACGTGGGTCGCCGGGCCGGGGCCTCGGCCCGACGGGGACTCCGACCGGGGCTGGACCCCGCTCCCGGCGCAGACGCGGGGCGGCGAGCCGGGAGCCGACGTGACCCCGGCCGCCCAGGCCCACGCCCCGGGCCCGGACCAAGGACGCGGTGGCTACGCCCCGGGCCCGGACCGAGCCCACGACCCCCAGGCCCCCGCCCCGGACCAACGCCGCGGCGCCCAGGGCCCCGCCCACGCCCCCGCCCCAGCCCAAGGGCGGCCCGGGCGGCTCGCGTTGCCGCAGGGGTTCCGGGAGGCCGAGGTGGCCGCCGTGCACGCGGGGCCGGGGGCCGCCGTGCCCCGGGGGTGGGCCGCGGTCGCCGCCGGGCCCGTCACCGCGCTCGACGCCGAGCGGGCCCGGCTCACCCGGATGGCCGTCGTCGGCGCCGTCACCGAGCGCTGGGCGCCCGAACAGGCCGGCCCCGTCCACGACAACTGGCAGCTGGCCGCGCCCATCGGGCCCGCCACCGACCTGTGGGCCCTCGGCGCGCTCCTCTACCGCGCCGTCCAGGGGCACGCGCCGTACCCCGAGGACAGCGCCGCCGAACTCGTCGAGATGGTGTGCGCCGAGCCGCCCGCCTTCGCGGAGGAGTGCGGCCCGCTGCGCCCGATCGTCGAGTCGCTGCTGCGCCAGGACCCCACGGAACGCCCGGACTTCGAGGAGCTGCGCGGCTGGCTGCGCTCGCTCGTACGCTCCGCCCCCGAGCCGGACGGCGGCACCGGCATCGGCGGCTTCGCCTTCCCGCTGCCCGAGGCCGATCCGGCCCGGCTGCCCGCCGTACGCCGCCGGGGCGACCTCTCGCACGGCCGCCACCGCGGCACCCAGCAGGCCGCCAAGCGCCCCCGCGGCGGCCGTTCCCTCGGCCGGACCCTGCTGCTGCTCGTCCTGGTGGCGCTGGCGGGCGGGGTCGCGTACGCCATGTTCTTCCTGCCCGAGGCGACCCCCGGCGACGGGGACGGCGCCCAGGCCCGGGGCAGCGGCAAGCCGAGCGCGAGCGCCACCGTGCCCGGATCCGGCGGCGCCAACACGCCCACCGGTACACCGCAGTCCAAGCCCGCGCCCCAGAGCGGCAGCCCCTCCGCGCCGCCGCCCGCGAACGTCCCCGCCGGGTACACCGCCGAGCAGGACCCGGAGGGCTTCCAGGTCTTCGTACCCAGCGGCTGGGAGCGCCACGGCGTCAACGACATGGGCCAGGTCCGCTACACCAACGGGGACTTCGTGCTCATCCTGACCCCCGGCCGGGACGCCGTGGACGGCAATCCGGACCCGCTCGGCTACCAGCGCGACAAGGAGCGCGAGCTGGAGCCCTTCCGCACGTCCACCTGGGCGACCTCGACCGGCGTGAAACAGACCAGGGTCGGCCAGCAGCTGATGGCGGAGGGCCAGTACACCTGGACCGACGGCGGCGGGCGTTCCGTCTACGTCCGCAACCGCGCCCTCGCGCTCGGCGGCCGCTACCACGTGGTGATGGTGATCGGCCCGCAGGACGCCCAGGACAAGGTGACCGAAGTCTTCGACAAGGCCACGGGGAGTTACCGGCCGGGCTCCTGAGGGCCTGCTGACTGGTGGTCAGTACGGCGATTGCGTCACAGTGCTGTCTTACGGGCCCCGCGCGGTTCCGGCAGTGGCCGCGCGCTCCGTAATCTGGCCCGAAGGCAGAGAGCGGCGGGGTTGAGTGGAACACAGGACAGGCGCGGGCGCGGTACTCGCGGGCCGGTACCGGCTCGGAGAGCCGATCGGCAGCGGCGGCATGGGCAAGGTGTGGCGCGCGCACGACGAACTGCTCAGCAGGACGGTTGCCGTCAAGGAACTGACGGCGGGTCTGTACGTCGCCGAGGCCGACCGTGCCGTCCTGCACGCCCGGACCAAGAAGGAAGCGCGGGCCGCGGCCCGGATCGCCCACCCGGCGGTCGTCACCGTCCACGACGTCTTCGAGCACGACGACCGGCCGTGGATCGTCATGGAGTACATCGACGGCCCCTCCCTCGCCGAGGCGGCGAAGGCCGCCGGGCGGATCGAGCCCCGCGAGGCGGCCCGGATCGGGCTGCACGTCCTGGGCGCGCTGCGCGCCGCCCACGCGGTCGGCGTCCTGCACCGGGACGTCAAGCCGGGCAACGTCATGCTGGCCAAGGACGGCCGGGTGCTGCTCACGGACTTCGGGATCGCGGCGATCGAGGGGGACTCCTCGATCACCCGGACCGGTGAACTCATCGGATCCATCGACTACCTGGCGCCCGAGCGGGTCACCGGCGGGGCGCCCGACCCGGCCTCCGACCTGTGGTCGCTGGGCGCCACCCTCTACACGGCGGTGGAGGCGCGCTCGCCCTTCCGCCGCACCTCGCCGATCTCCAGCCTGCAGGCCGTGGTCAATGACGAGCCCCCCGCCCTGCGGCACGCGGGCGCGCTGGGCGCGGTCATCACGGCCCTGCTGTGCAAGGACCCGGCGCAGCGGCCGTCGGCGGCCGAGGCCGAGCGGATGCTGGTCGAGGCGATGGAGGGGCGCGAGCCGAAGTCGGCGCACGCGTACGTTCCCACGCGCGCCCTGACCCCGGAGGAGCGGGCCACTCCCGTGCCGTCCCCCCCGGCCGCACCCGGGCCGGAGCGCGAGCCGCGCCCGCCCGCCGCCGCGCCCGCGGGGTTCCGTACGGAGGCGCCGACCGCGCCCCCGGAGCCCCGTACGGCGCCGCACCCGGACCCGCACGCGGCGCCGCGTCCCACCGGCGGCCGGATCCGGCGCGCGGCGGTGGTGGCCGTGGTGGCGGCGCTGCTGGGCGGCGCCGGGGCCTTCGGGATCCTCAAGTACGTGGACGGGCAGGACGGCGCCGACGCCAAGGGCGGCTCGGGCCAGAGCGCTCAGGGCCGGGTGCCCGTCCCGGACGGGTGGCAGCGGGTGAAGGACCCGACGGGCTTCACCCTGCTGGTGCCCAACGGCTGGACGCGCCAGATGAACGGCGACCAGATCGACTACACCCCGGACAACGGCAAGCACTTCATCCGGATCGCCAACGACCCCTCCCCGGACTACGACAACCCGTACATGCACCTGCTCGACCTGGAGAAGCAGGTGCGTCAGCGGACGGACTACAAGCGGCAGCTGCTGAACCAGAACACCTTCCGGGACAGCACGCGCGCGGCCCTGTGGGACTTCACCTGGACCGAGAAGGGCACGCACGCCGGGCCGCGCCGGGCGATCGAGCAGATGTACATCGCCCCGAACGAGACCGAGTACGCCGTCTACATGTCGGGGCCGGTCGAGGGCTGGGCCACGCTGCGGCAGCAGTTCGACACCGTGCTCACCGGCTGGGAGCCGGCCGCCGCCACGGGCTGACCCGGCGCGTGATCGCGGGGGCTTCGATCACGCCAATCGGGGCGATACTGCCAGCGATCACTGGCGGAAATGCAAAATCCGGTTACCCACGGGTACCCAAAGCCCTCCCGGCGCAATACGCTCACCGCCATGACGGACTCGCAGGCCCCCGCCCCCCTCCGCGCCGCCCCGGCCCCCACCAACCCGGTGGCTCCCGCCCCGGCCGGCGCCCGGACCGCCGCCGATGTCGTGACCCCGGACCTGGTGGCCCGGCTCACCCGGGGGGTGCTCGGCTCCGGCCGCACCGCCAACCACACCCCGTTCACCGGGGCCGAGCTGGCGGACCTGCCCGAGGCCACGCCCGAGGACGTCGCCGAGGCCTTCGACCGGGCCCGCGCCGCCCAGGCCGCCTGGGCCGCCGTACCCGTACGCCGTCGGGCCGCCGTCCTGCTGCGCTTCCACGACCTGGTGCTCGACCGGCAGGCCGAGGTCCTCGACCTGATCCAGCTGGAGACCGGCAAGGCCCGCCTGCACGCGCACGAGGAAGTGCAGGCCGTCGCCATAGCGGCCCGTCACTACGGCCGCAAGGCCCCCTCCTACCTGCGCCCCAAGGGCCACACCGGGGCCATGCCGACCCTGACCAAGGTCGTCGAGCTGCGTCAGCCGCGCGGGGTCGTCGGCCAGATCGCCCCCTGGAACTACCCCCTCGAACTCTCCGTCGGCGACGCGCTGCCCGCCTTCGTCTCGGGCAACGCCGTCGTGATGAAGCCGGACACCGAGACCGCGCTGACCGCGCTGTGGGCCCGTGACCTGCTCATCGAGGCGGGGCTGCCCGCCGAGGTCTTCCAGATCGTGCTCGGTGAGGGCCCGGTCGTCGGCCCCGAGGTGGTCCGCCACGCCGACTACGTCTCCTTCACCGGCTCCACCCGCACCGGCCGCGAGGTCGCCCAGGGCGCCGCCGCCCGCCTGGTCGGGGTCTCCCTCGAACTCGGCGGCAAGAACGCCATGCTGGTGCTGCGCGACGCCGACGTGGAGAAGGCCGCCGCGGGCGCCGTCCGCGCCTGCTTCTCCTCCGCGGGCCAGCTGTGCATCTCCATCGAGCGGCTGTACGTCCACGAGTCGGTCGCCGACGCCTTCCTCGAGCGGTTCGCCGCCCGCACCAAGGCCATGCGGCTCGGCAGCTCCCTCGCCTACGGCGCGGACATGGGCTCGCTGGTCGGCGAACGCCAGCTGGAGACCGTACAGCGGCACGTCGACGAGGCCGTCGCCAAGGGCGCCACGCTGGTCGCGGGCGGCACCGCCCGCCCCGACATAGGCCCGCTCTTCTACGAGCCCACCATCCTCGACGGCGTCGAGGCGCCGATGGCGGTGTGCGCCGAGGAGACCTTCGGCCCGGTCGTCTCGGTCTACCGCTTCACCGACGAGGACGCGGCCGTCGCCCAGGCCAACGCCACCGCGTACGGGCTGAACGCCAGCGTGTGGACCAAGGACGCGCGCCGCGGCCGGTCGGTCGCCGCCCGCCTGCGCACCGGCACCGTCAACATCAACGAGGGCTACGCCCCCGCCTACGGCAGCGCCCAGGCGCCCATGGGCGGCATGAAGGACTCGGGCCTCGGCCGCCGGCACGGCTCCGAGGGCATCCTCAAGTACACCGAGGCCCAGACCGTCGCCCACCAGCGCCTGCTCCCCATGGCGCCCTCGCTGGGCATGGACGACGAGAAGTACGCGGCGTTCATGACCAGCAGCCTCAAGGTCATGAAGGCCCTCCGACTGCGCTAGGAGCGTGGCAGTGCCGCAGAGCAGTGACTTCGACTACGACGTGATCGTCATCGGTTCGGGCTTCGGAGGGTCGGTCTCGGCACTGCGGCTCACGGAGAAGGGGTACCGGGTCGGCGTCCTGGAGGCAGGGCGCCGCTTCGCCCGCGAGGACCTGCCCAGGAACAGCTGGGACCTGCGCAACTACCTGTGGGCGCCGGCCCTCGGCCTGTACGGGATCCAGCGCATCCACCTGCTCGGCAACGTGATGGTGCTCGCGGGCGCCGGCGTGGGCGGCGGCTCGCTCAACTACGCCAACACGCTGTACGTACCGCCCGCGGCCTTCTTCGAGGACCGGCAGTGGGCGTCCATCACCGACTGGCACGACGAACTGGCCCCGTACTACGACCAGGCCAAGCGCATGCTGGGGGTCCGGCTCAACCCCACGATGACCCCCTCCGACGTGCACCTCAAGGCGGCCGCCGCCAAGATGGGCGTCGCGGACTCCTTCCACATGGCCCCCGTCGGCGTCTTCTTCGGGGACGGCGCGGACGCCGGGGGGCAGCGCGGGGTCCGGCCCGGCGAGGAGGTCCCCGACCCCTACTTCGGCGGCGCGGGCCCCTCCCGCAAGGCCTGCACCGAATGCGGCGAATGCATGACCGGCTGCCGCCACGGAGCCAAGAACACCCTGAACGAGAACTACCTCCACCTCGCCGAGCGCGCGGGCGCCGTCATCCACCCGATGACCACGGTCACCGCCCTCGGCGAGCACGCGGACGGCGGCTACCGGGTCCGCACCGTCCCCACCGACGGCCGCCGCAGGGGCCGCGCCACGGTGCTGCGCGCCCGCCACGTCGTCGTCGCGGCCGGTACGTACGGCACCCAGACCCTGCTGCACACCATGAAGGACCGCGGCGAGCTGCCCCGCCTCTCGGACCGGCTCGGCGACCTGACCCGGACCAACTCCGAGGGCCTGGTCGGCGCGCAGACCGACGACCGCCGCTACCGCAGGCGCCACGGCAAGGACGCGCGCGCCGACTTCACCCGGGGCGTGGCCATCACCTCCTCGGTGCACCCGGACGCCGACACCCACATCGAGCCGGTGCGCTACGGCAAGGGCTCCAACGCGATGGGGTTCATGACGATCCTCCAGGTGCCGTACGCCCCGCGCCGGGTCCGCGCCTGGTTCGCCCGCACCGCCCGGCACCCGGTGCAGTTCGCCCGTTCGCTCTCCAACCGCCGCTGGTCGGAGCGGACCATCATCGGCCTGGTCATGCAGTCCCTGGACAACTCCCTGACGACGTACCGCAAGCCGGGCGGCATCGGGAAGGGCCTGCTGACGGCCCGCCAGGGCCACGGCGCCCCCAACCCGGTGCAGATCGCGGAGGCGACGCAGGCCGCCACCCTGCTGGCCGAGGAGATCAACGGCTTCCCGGGCAGCAACATCGGCGAGCTGATGGGCACCCCGCTGACCGCGCACTTCCTGGGCGGCTGCCCCATCGGCGCCTCCCCCGAGGAGGGCGTGGTGGACCCGTACCACCGGCTGTACGGGCACCCGGGGATCTCGGTGGTGGACGGCGCGGCCGTCTCCGCGAACCTCGGCGTGAACCCGTCGCTGACGATCACCGCCCAGGCCGAGCGGGCCATGTCGTACTGGCCCAACAAGGGCGAGCGCGACCCCCGGCCGGACCAGGGCGCGGCCTACGAACGGCTCGCCGCGGTGGAACCGGTGCGTCCGGCGGTGCCCAAGGAGGCCTTCGCGGCCCTGCGCCTGCCGTTCCTGGCGGTGCCCGCGGTCCCGCCGAAGAAGCGGCAGGACTGATGCCGACGGACACGGCAACGGAGTCTGCTCTCCCCCTCCGAGAGCAGACTCCGTACTCAAGTGACACGCGACCGGTCCGGATGGTTGCGAGTGACGCCTGTCACAGGGGGAACCAGGCAACTGCCGCAGACGTTCGGCAGTCTCGATGGGCATGAGAAAGCGCATCTCCCTGCTGGCCGCGGCCGGTTTGGTGGCTCTGGGGCTGACCACCCCGGCCGCCGCCGCGGATCCCGTCTTTCCGCTCATCGGTCCGTCCGCGATCGGCCTCCGGCTCCACCCGGGGACCCCGACGGGCGTGGCGAAGGAATCCCTCCTCGCCTTCTCCCTCGACCCGGGCACCACGACCGGCTTCCAGGGCGAGTTCACCTTCACCGTCGACCTCGGCAAGCTCGCCGGGATCGCCGACGTGCGGGAGAACCCGGCCGCCGCGCACCCCTCGTGCGTACGCGCCGCGGCCACGCTCGTCTGCAAGGCGACCGGCATCACCCCGGGGGTCCGCCCCGGCTTCGAGCTGCTGGTCGGCGCGGCCAAGGGCAGTGCGGACGGCGCGAGCGCCGACCTCACCGTGACCGGGAGCGTCAAGGGCGCCACCGTCAAGCCCGTCACCACCAAGGTGACCGTCGGCGGCCCCGACCTGGTGATGGACCGGCTCCCGCTCAAGGCCGACCTGGTGCCCGGCCAGAAGCAGCCCGTGCCGCTCGCCTTCGCCAACACCGGCAACCGGGCCGCGCACGGCGTCGTCCTCGAACTGGCCGCCACTCGCGGCATGGAGTTCGTGGAGACGTACGACAACTGCACCACCCGCGCCGACGGCGTCACCGGCGTCACCCTCTGCACCTTCGAGGGCGACTTCGGCCCCGGCGAGGCGTACGAGCTGGCCGACCCGCTGACCCTGCGCGCCACCGGGCGGGCGTTCGACGACCAGCTCGGCTACGGCATCTACGAGACGGGCAGCCGCCCGCAGGCGGCCGCGGCCCTGGCCGCGCGGTCCGGTGCCGGCAGCGGCACCGGCAAGGTCCTGGCGGTCAAGAAGCGCCCCGCCGCGACGAGCGGCAAGACCGCCACCGACCTCGAACCGGGCGACAACCGGCGCGAGTTCGCCTTCCACACGGCCAACACCGCGGACTTCACCGCCACCGGGGCCACCGTCCAGGCCAAGGCGGGCCAGACCGTCACCGCCGAGGTGGGCCTGCGCAACCAGGGCCCGGCGTGGATCGGCCGGCCGCGCGTCGGCGAGTCCGTCGCCCGTACGGACGTCCGCATCCCGGCCGGGTCCTTCGTCACCAAGAAGCCGGACGCCTGCCGGGCCGTGAACGCCGACGGCGGCGAGCGCACCGCCGAGCAGCAGCTCGGCGCGCCCCGCTACTTCTGCGCGAGCGGCGCGTCGGTGCTGGAGGACGAGCAGGTCCGTTACGCCTTCGAGCTGCGCGTGGACCAGGTCGTCGAGGGCGCCGCGGGCAAGGGCTCGGTCAGCGTCGGCGAGCAGGCCCCGCAGGGCGTCACGCCGCACCGCTTCGACCCGAAGACGGACAACAACACGGCCGAGATCGTCCTGAACGCCAAGGGCGGCGCCAGCCCGACCCCGGGTCGGCCGAGCGGCAGCCCGAGCCCGTCCACTTCGGTGAGCCCGTCCGCCTCGGCCTCGCCCTCGGGCACCCCGGTCCCGGTGGCCGGCACCGGCGGCGGGACCCCGAACGGGAACCTGGCCTCCACCGGCAGCTCCGCCGCGCCGCTCGCACTGGGCGCGGCCATGCTGCTGGCGGCCGGTGGCGCGCTGTACGTGGCGTTCCGGCGCCGCACCGGGCGCGCGTAACGCGAACGGCCGGCCCGGGGCGTCCCCTGGGCCGGCCGTTCCTTACGGGGTGACCGGGCTGCTGTCCCCTGCCGTCCGGTCACGCGGAGGAGCGAGGTCCCACGACGCCCGCTCCACGGGGCGGGCGTCTCCATCGCTCCAGCGGAGCCACGCGTGGGTGGTGCGGGCCCGCGCCTGGCTGGCGCGGACAGTCCACTCAACGCGGCGGGGCCGGGGCCGGTCACGGCCCGGACGAGTGACGAACAGGCGCGCGCGGGCGGGGTAGGGGACCCGTCACACCCGGCCGCGGGACAGCTCCAGCAGGGTCATGGCCAGCGCGGTACCGGGCTTGCCGAGGGCGTCGTTCCAGTGCGCGAGCACCTCCATCTCGCGCGAGAGGTGCACCCGGCGGCCGCCCGAGGCGATCCGGGCGTCCTGGATGACGGCCGAGACGGCCATCCGCTCCTGGATCAGCCCGATGATCCGGTCGTCGAGGGCGTCGATCCGCTCACGGGAGCCGGCGATCAGCTGGGCGGGGGTGGCGGTGGCGACGGACATGTTTTCCTCCGGTGGGATGTGTGATCCGCGGGACCGGAGGAACGTCAGAGCGCCCCGGTCCTGTCGGACCGGGGCGCTCTGGGAAGTCAGCGGCTCAAGCGAGCATCACGATGACCCATGGCGACCGGACCGGCCGGTGCCATAGGTAAAGAGGAAGCTCAGCTGCTTGCGCATGGGGCCGATTATTACCTTGCGTCCCCATCCCCGGTCAACCGGTTCCGCATCGTGAGACGCGCGCATGGTCGGTGTACACCCGGCGGAACAGCTCGTGCCCGGTCCGCCCCGCGTGCCGCAGCGCCCAGTCCTGCGCGGCCTCCTGCTCGCCCTGCGGCCCGGACTCGGCGCCGCAGCCGTACGCCGCGCAGAACACCTCGCAGGTGACCCCGCCCTCCGGTGCGTGCCGGATGGTGTGCGCGACGAACCGGAACACTCCGCGCGGCCTCAGCACCGGCCCCGCCCGCGGTGCGCGCCGATCTCCACGTTGCAGTCGGACACCGCCGAGCGGTCCCCCCGCCGGTACGCCTCGGACCGCTGCCCGGCCAACGCCGCGCACACGTCGCACCCCGGTGCGGGTCTGGGGGCCTCGGTGGGGAGGGAGAGGTGGACGGGCGGACTCATGGTGGTCTGCGTTGCCATGAACAGGACGGTAGGGACGGCTGGTTGAGGGCGCGAGAGGTCATTCGCGATTATTCTCGGACAGCGGCGATCTATATCGGGAAATTCTCGCGTGATGCCCCGGAATCCGTAGCCGACGGGGCGAGCTCTCCTCGATGCTGGGCCCACCGGCTACGAGAGGGGTAACGCCATGGCGCGTCGACTGCGATTCAACGGCACGGGGAGCGGGCTCAACGGGTGCCCGGCCGTGCACGAGGACCTGGACAGCGGTGAGGTCATCGTGCACGGACCGCAGCTCACCGACCCTGAGGACATCGCCCAGCTCCGGCACCTGGCGGCCGGAGAAGTACCCATCGTGGTTCCGCGGGAACTACTGGTCGACTTCGGACCCAAGGAGGTTGTTCGCGTGCCGCACATCATCGACCTGGACGAGCAACTTCGTCGACGTCGAGCTGATCACCGAGCCCGCCGAGGTGCTCCGCTACGCCCAAGTGCGCGACGCGGCCTCGCACTACGCTGTCCCGTACGAGGAGTTCGAGGTCAAGTAGCAGCATTGAGCGGGTACCGGTGAGCACGGACTATCAGCAGGCACGGGAAGCGCTCGGCATACGGCTGCGCGAACTCCGTCTCGCCGCTGCCGACGGTCGGCTCACCGGTTCCGCGCTGGCGCGGCGACTGGGCTGGCCGCAGCCCAAGGTCAGCAAGCTGGAGAACGGCAGACAGACCGCGACCCCGGAGGACCTGCGGGCCTGGGCGGACGGGACCGGGCAGCCCGAGGCCTACGACGAACTGCTCGCCCGGCTCCGGGGCTTCGAGAGTCACATCCGGTCGTGGCGGCGCCAGCTGAGCGCGGGGCACAAGCGCGTGCAGGACACGCACCTCGCCGCGCACGCGGACGCGAGTGTCCTCCGGGGATGGGAATGCTCCATGGTCATGGGGATCTTCCAGACGCCCGACTACGCGCGGTCGATCTTCACCCGGTACGCCGAGCTCCAGCGGTCGCCCCGGGACACGGAAGACGCGGTGCGCTCGCGGGTGCGCCGCCAAGAGGCGCTGTACGACCCCACCAAGCACTTCCACCTCCTCATGTGGGAGGCGGCCCTCCACGCCCGCATCTGCCCGCCCCCCGTGCTCGCGGCGCAGCTCGACCGTCTGCTGAGCGTGATCGGCCTCGACACCGTGGAACTGGGGATCGTTCCGCTCGACGCGGCCCTGGCGATCCCGCCCGCCACCGGGTTCTGGATCTACGACGACCAGCAGGTGATCGTGGAGACCTGGCATGCCGAGCTGTGGCTGGACGACGCCGACAGCGTCGCCACCCACCTCCGGGTATGGGACACGCTCCGCGAGTCCGCCGTCTACGGGGCCGACGCCCAGCGGGTGATCGGGGACGCGCGGCGGGCGCTCACGCAGTGACGTGGGCCTCGGATGGTGCGACAAAGCGGGGGCCGGCGCCACCGGTAGAATCGACAAAACAGCCACCCTCTTCCGCCGGAAGGCCGCCCCGTGCCAGAAGCACCCTCCGCCGCCCACGACACCGCCCCGGACACGGTTCTCGTCGTCGACTTCGGCGCCCAGTACGCCCAGCTCATCGCCCGCCGCGTCCGTGAGGCCCGGGTCTACAGCGAGATCGTGCCCAGCACGATGCCCGTGGGGGAGATGCTGGCCAAGAACCCCAAGGCGATCATCCTCTCCGGCGGTCCGTCCTCCGTGTACGAGGAGGGTGCGCCGCGCCTGGACGACGCCCGCGCCCTGTTCGAGGCCGGGGTCCCGGTCTTCGGCATGTGCTACGGCTTCCAGCTGATGGCCACCACCCTCGGCGGCACGGTCGACAACACCGGCGCCCGCGAGTACGGCCGTACCGAGCTGGCCGTCTCCAGGACCGGTTCCACCCTGTTCGAGGGCACCCCCGCGAACCAGTCGGTGTGGATGTCGCACGGCGACGCCTGCTCGGCCGCCCCCGAGGGCTTCACGGTCAGCGCCTCGACCGGCGTCGTCCCGGTCGCCGCCTTCGAGAACGACGAGAAGAAGCTGTACGGGGTCCAGTACCACCCCGAGGTCATGCACTCCACGCACGGCCAGCAGATCCTGGAGCACTTCCTCTACCGCGGCGCCGGCCTGGCCCCCACCTGGACCACCGGCAACATCGTCGAGGAGCAGATCGCGCTCATCCGCGAACAGGTCGGCGACAAGCGCGCCATCTGCGGCCTCTCCGGCGGCGTGGACTCCGCGGTCGCCGCGGCCCTCGTCCAGAAGGCCATCGGTTCGCAGCTCACCTGCGTGTACGTCGACCACGGCCTGATGCGCAAGGGCGAGACCGAGCAGGTCGAGAAGGACTTCGTCGCCGCGACCGGCGCGCGGTTGAAGGTCGTCGACGCGCAGGAGCGCTTCCTGAACGCGCTGGCCGGCGTCTCCGACCCGGAGACCAAGCGGAAGATCATCGGCCGCGAGTTCATCCGCGTCTTCGAGCAGGCCCAGCTGGAGATCCTCCAGGAGGACGGCCCCGCGGTCGCCTTCCTGGTCCAGGGCACCCTGTACCCGGACGTCGTCGAGTCCGGCGGCGGCACCGGCACCGCCAACATCAAGTCCCACCACAACGTGGGCGGGCTCCCCGACGACATCGAGTTCGAGCTCGTCGAGCCGCTGCGCCAGCTGTTCAAGGACGAGGTCCGGATGGTCGGCCAGGAGCTGGGCCTGCCGGACGAGATCGTCCAGCGCCAGCCCTTCCCGGGCCCCGGCCTCGGCATCCGCATCGTCGGCGAGGTCACCAAGGAGCGCCTGGACCTGCTCCGCGAGGCCGATGCCATCGCCCGCCACGAGCTGACCGCCGCCGGTCTGGACCGGGAGATCTGGCAGTGCCCGGTCGTCCTGCTCGCGGACGTCCGCAGCGTCGGCGTGCAGGGCGACGGCCGCACCTATGGTCACCCGATCGTGCTGCGCCCCGTCTCCTCCGAGGACGCCATGACGGCGGACTGGACGCGCATGCCGTACGAGGTGCTCGCCAAGATCTCCACCCGCATCACCAACGAGGTGCCCGACGTGAACCGTGTGGTCCTGGACTGCACGAGCAAGCCCCCGGGCACCATCGAGTGGGAGTAGGACTCCCCCTTCGAACGACCGGAGCCGCCGTCCCCTCCCGGGACGGCGGCTCCGCCGTTTCTCCGGCCGCTTCTCTCTGGCCACTTCACGCGGCCACCGGTACCTTGCGCCGCGACCTCGAAGGACGCGATCGTGAAGGAGGGGCCATGGCCGAGGGGCACGTACGGACGCCCGCACCCGCACCCGTGCCCGTGGAGCGGCTGGGCTTCGAGCTGCCGCCGGTCTTCGCCACCGCCGGGGAGGCGCGCGCGCACCGCAAGGAGCGGCTGGCGGGGGCCCTGCGGCTGTTGGGGCGGCTCGGGTACGAGGACGGGGTGGGCGGCCACGTCACCGCCCGCGACCCGGAGTTCGAGGACTGCTACTGGGTGAACCCCTTCGGGCGGGCCTTCGCCGGGCTCGGCCCCGACGACCTGCTGCTGGTCGACGGGGAGGGCCGGGTGGTGCGCGGGGAGCGGCGGGTCAACCAGCTGGCCTTCGCCGTGCACGCGGCCGTGCACCGGGCCCGGCCCGAGGTGGTGTCCGTGGTCCGCGCGCAGGCCCCGTACGGCAGGGCGCTCGCGGCCCTCGGCGAGCTGCTGGCCCCGGTCACGCACGAGGCCTGCGCGTTCTACGAGGACCACGCGCTCCTGGACGAGTACGCGGGCGGAGGGGCCGATCCGGAGCGGATCGGGCGGGCGCTGGGCCCGTACAAGGCGCTCGTGCTGCGCAACCACGGGCTGCTGACCGTCGGGGACTCGGTGGACGCGGCGCTCTGGTGGTTCCTCGCCGCCGAGCGGGCGGCGCAGGTGCAGCTGATCGCGCGGGCGGCCGGGAAACCGGTGCTCATCGACCATCACAGCGCGGCCCTGACCAGGGAGCGGTTCGGCTCCGACCTGGCGGCGTGGGTGAACTGCCAGCCGCTGTGGCAGCAGGGCTGACGGCGGGCGTGGCCCGGGTGTCACGGAAAGTGGCGTCAACATCATGAACGGTTAATCACCTGCTCTGACATCGTGCGCAATCCGGAACACTGCCGCAGTGGTGCACAATTCGCTGGCATTCCCCGGTAGTTGCACGAAGGTAGTCAGAGAGGCGGCACGCACGTGGCTGTCCAAGAGATGCACAGAAGTACCCACGGCGGCGGCTGCACTTGTGACGACTGCCCGCACGGAGCCCGGGAAGGCCACCGCCGCGCGGTCGAGGCCTTCCTGGAGCAGCGTGACGGGCTCGCCGCGGGGCAGGGCCTGCCCGCCGCCGTCGCCCGCTCGGCCGGAGCCTCCCGCCAGTGGGTCTCCGACGAACTGACCCTGTCCGCCCGCACGGTGGCCGCGCGCGGCCGGGAGGCCGGGCACTCCTGGCTCTACCTGCTCTCGCGCCGCGCCGTCCTCGGCGTGTGGATCGCGGCGGGGGTGCTGCTGCTCGTCCAGGTCGGCACCGCCGTGGGCAACGGCTGGAGCACGGCGCGCACCGCCGGGCTGCTGGCCGCGCTGCTCCTGGCGGGGCTGCTGACGGCGGCCGCCCGCGCCCAGACCGTGCGGGGCGGGCTGCTGGCCCCGATGGTCGGCGAGGACAACCGGCTGTCCACCTCCAAGACGGTGGCGTGCGCGTGGGTGGTGCTGACCGCGTTCGCGGCGCTGCTGCCCGCGGTGCGGCTGGCCGCCTCGACGCCCGGGCCCGAGCGCGCCGCGCTCTACGCCGGGCTCGGGCTCTGGCGGGCGCTGCCCCTGCTGACGGTGGTGGCGCTGACCGCGGGGGTCGCCGTACTGGTCCGGCGCGTGGTCTCCGTACGGATCATGGGCCAGCGGCTCCAGAAGCTGCCCGCGGACCGGCCGCGCGGGGCCGACCTGCTGACCGACGACGCGGGACGCGGGAGCCTGCCGGACGCGCAGTACGCGCTGGTGTCCACGGTGGTGCTGGCTTTCGCGGCGGTGACGCTGGCCCGCTTCCCCGACCGGCTGCCGCGGCTGCCGTGGGCGCTGGCGGTGCTGGTGGCGCTGTCGGCGGCCGTGTACCTGGCGGCGAAGTACGCGGAGGGCAGCCGGCCGCTGGTGCTGTCGGTGGTGCGGACCCGGGAGCCGGGGGACATCGACGCCTCGGTACGCCCGGGGGACGACATCGAGATCCGGGGCGTGGGGTTCGTACCGCCCGGGGCGCAGACGCCCGAGATGCTGGCGCGGCTGGTGGTGCGGATCGGGACGGTGCACGTGCACGTGCCGCTGGTGCCGGTCGCGGGCGGGTTCACCACGCCCTCCGACACGGTGCTGACCGTGCCGGTCCCGGCGGAGGTCGAGCCGGGGCGGGTCGACATCCAGGTGGTGACCGCGGCCGGGGTGGAGTCCAACCGGTGCAGCGTCGACGTCGCGGAATGAATCGCTCCCGGGACGCCCGCTCCCCTGGCACGCCGGGCGCGCGCGGGGTAGACAGTGAGGCGTGAGCCGAATCGATCAGAGTGTTGAGAGCGCCCGCCCCGCCGCCCGCACCGAGCGCCTGTCCGTCCTGCGGGCCGCGGGCACGCGGCACGCGCTGCTGCCCCTGCGGATCTTCCTCGGGGTCACCTTCGTCTACGCGGGTCTGGACAAGCTGACCGACTCCGCGTTCCTGTCGGCCTCGGGCGACGGCTCCATCGGCGAGCTGATGCGCGGGGTGCGCGACACCTCCGCCGTCCCCGCCCTGGTGGACCTGGCCCTGAAGGCGCCCGTCGGGTTCGCGGTGCTGCTGGCCATCGGGGAGCTGCTGGTGGGCCTGGCCGTACTGGCCGGGCTGCTGACCCGGCTCGCGGCGGCCGGGGGCGCCCTGATCTCGCTCAGCCTGTGGCTGACCGTGTCCTGGGCGGTGACCCCGTACTACTACGGCAACGACCTGGTCTACCTGATGGCCTGGCTGCCGCTGATCCTGGCCGGGGCGCCCTACCTCTCGCTGGACGGCCTGATCCGGTCGCGCCGGTCCCGGCGCACGGCGTAGGTCGTCACCCCCACCAGCGCCGCCAGGGCCAGCCCGCCGAACGCCATCGGCAGGATCAGGTACCAGGGCACGTCCCGCTCACCGGCGGCGTCGAGCAGGTACAGCACGCCCCCGGCCAGCAGCACCAGGCCCGCCAGCAGCCGTCCCGGCTGGAACTCATGACGCGGCACGGGCCACCTCCACCTGTCCGACACCCGTCTCCAGGTGCAGCTCGATCGTGCCGCCGGCCTCGGTGCCGGGGGCGGGAGCCACGGTCACCACGCGCTCCGCGTGGCGTTGCATCCGTACGCTGCCGGCCGGCTCCCCGGGGAGCTGTACGTCGCCCCACGTGAGCCGGACATCGGCCTTCGCCGTGACCTCGCGGGGCACGATCACCTTCAGTCGTCCCGCGTCGAGGGAGGCCCCGACGACCAGCTTGGTCCCCTTGGGCACGTCCAGCCGGCTCAGGTCCAGCGTCGCCAGCCCGGTGCCCGCCACGTACGCGGGCCGTACGTCGGCCACCGCGGCCGGACGCCATTGCGTCCGGTGCCAGTCGGTGCCGATCTGGGCCGGCAGCACGGTGGCCCCGGCCAGCAGCACGGCGGTGACCAGGCCCAGCAGGACCGTGCCGAAACCGGTCCGTCCCCTGACCGAGCTGACGGCGAGCCCCAGGCCGAACACGGCCAGCGCGGCCGCCAGGCCGATCTGCAGGGCGTGCCCCAGCGGGCCGGTCCGCCACTCGCTCGCGGTCCCGGCGATAGCGGCCAGCATCGCCAGGACGAAGACCCGCCCGCCGATCCCGCCGCGCGGGGCGGACGGGGCCGCGGCGCGCGGCGGCGCGGCCGCCGGGCCCGGCTCGTCCGGGCCGCCGACCGCGTCGGCCGGACCCCACAGATAGCCGGGGGACCCGACGGGGCCCGTCGTACCGTCCTTGACCAGCGGGTCCCGCCACCAGGACGGGGCTCCGGGCACGGGCGGCGCCTGCGTCTCCGGTGGCGCCGGCCGGTGGGCCGGACGCTGCGCGGACCCCTGCGGATCGGGCGCGTCGCCTTCCGGGGCGTGGCTGTGGCGGCGGCGCTGGGACCAGTACGAGGCGCCCGCCAGCCCCAGGACGACCAGGACCGAGAAGACCGCCATCGCGCCGTTGTCCGCCAGCGTCAGGAACAGCGCGCAGCCCACCAGCGCCGCGAACACCGCCGCCAGGGTGGCGCCCTCGACCCGGCCGGTCAGCAGCTTCTTCGCCTCGCTGTCCTCCTCGCCCTCCTGGGGCAGCAGCAGCCAGGCGAACCCGTAGAAGATCAGGCCGACCCCGCCGGTGACGGCGAGCACGCCGAGCACGACCCGGAAGATCACCGGGTCCAGGTCGAAGTACCGCCCGAGGCCCCCGCACACGCCCGCGAGGACCTTGTCGCGCCTGCTGCGGCGCAGCGGTGGCCGGTCGACGGGGTCCGTCACCGGGGGCGCAGGGGAGTCGTGCACTTCGGTCATGGGTCCATGGTGCCGGGCGGTCCGGCCCGGCGGCACCGGGCCCGACCCTGGCGCAACCCTGATATCCCCCCGAAGGAACTGGGGGGCTGCCCTGATGTCCCGGACCCCCCGCGCGTGTGACCATCGGTGACATGCCCGCAGCAGCCGCCCCCCGCACACCCCACGCCCAGGTCACCGCCGAGAACGCCGACGCCCCGCGCAAGCTCTACCGCAGCGCCGACGGGCGGATGCTCGGCGGCGTCGCCCGCGGGCTCGCCGGGCACCTCGGGCTGCCCGTGCTCTGGGTCCGGCTCGCCTTCCTCGGCACGTTCCTGTTCGGGGACGGCCTCGGGGTGCTGCTCTACGCCGCGTTCTGGGTCTTCGTACCGCTCGGCATCGGAGGCCGCACCGGGCACCGGTCCTTCTTCGAGACCCTCGCCGACGGCAGCAGGCGGCTGCGCAAACCCGACCGGGGCCAGATCACCGCGCTGATCGCGCTGTTCATCGGCGCGGGCATCTTCATCTCCAAGCTCCAGGCCGGGGACCAGAAGGCCGACCGCTACATCTGGCCCACCCTGCTGGTCGCCGCCGGCGTGGTGCTGGTGTGGCGCCAGGCCGACAACGCCCGCCGCGCCCACTGGAACTCCGCCGCCGGACGCCAGGGACAGCTCCTGCAGGCGGCCCGCGCGCTCGCCGGAGTCGTCCTGGTCGGCGTCGGCCTCACCGTGTTCATCGTCGTACGGGGCTCCGCCGCCCAGCTGGGCAACGTCATGACCGCCACCCTCGCCGTCCTCGTCGGGATAGCCCTGCTGGCCGGCCCCTGGCTGATCCGGATGACCCAGGACCTCTCCGAGGAGCGCCTCATGCGCATCCGCGCCCAGGAGCGGGCCGAGGTCGCCGCGCACGTCCACGACTCGGTGCTGCACACCCTCACCCTGATCCAGCGCAACGCCGAGGACGTCGGCGAAGTACGGCGGCTGGCCCGCGCGCAGGAGCGCGAGCTGCGGAACTGGCTGTACAAGCCGGAGGGCACCGGCAAGGACGAGGCCGAGGAGCCGGACACCCTCGCCGAGGCCGTCAAGAAGACCGCCGCCGACGTCGAGGACCACCACGGCGTGCCCATCGAGGTCGTCGTCGTCGGTGACTGCCCGCTCGACGAGAAGCTGGCGGCGCAGGTCCAGGCAGCGCGCGAGGCGATGGTCAACGCCGCCAAGTACGGTGGCGACGGCGGGCCCGTCCAGGTCTACGCCGAGGTCGAGGGGCAGACCGTGTTCGTGTCCGTACGGGACCGGGGCCCGGGCTTCGACATCGACGCGGTACCGGACGACCGCATGGGCGTACGAGAATCGATCATCGGCCGGATGCAGCGCAACGGTGGGACCGCGCGGCTGCGGTCCGCGCCCGACGGCGGCACGGAAGTCGAACTGGAGATGGAGAGGGCGGCGAAGCCGGCATGACCGAGGACAACGCGAACACCAGCGGCGAGACCAGGAGGGTCAAGGTGGTGCTCGTCGACGACCACCGGATGTTCCGTACGGGCGTGCAGGCCGAGATCGGCGAGACCGCGCGCACCGGCGTCGAGGTCGTCGGTGAGGCCGCCGATGTCGACCAGGCCGTCACCGTCATCACCGCCACCCGGCCCGAGGTGGTGCTCCTCGACGTCCACCTCCCCGGCGGCGGCGGGGTCGAGGTGCTGCGGCGCTGCGCCCCGCTGATGACGGCGGCCGAGAACCCGGTGCGGTTCCTGGCGCTGTCCGTGTCGGACGCGGCCGAGGACGTCATCGGTGTCATCCGGGGCGGTGCGCGCGGCTACGTCACCAAGACCATCACCGGCACCGACCTGGTCGACTCGGTCTTCCGCGTGCAGGACGGGGACGCGGTGTTCTCGCCGCGGCTGGCGGGCTTCGTCCTCGACGCGTTCGCCTCGACGGACGCGCCGCCGGTCGACGAGGACCTGGACCGGCTGACCCAGCGCGAGCGCGAGGTGCTGCGGCTGATCGCGCGCGGGTATGCGTACAAGGAGATCGCCAAGCAGCTCTTCATCTCGGTCAAGACGGTCGAGTCGCACGTCTCGGCGGTGCTCAGGAAGCTCCAGCTCTCCAACCGGCACGAGCTGACCCGGTGGGCGACGGCGCGCCGGCTGGTCTGACGCGGTCCGCCCCGGGCCGGGATCCGGGCCGGGGTTCACGCCGGGCGCTCACGCCGGGCGGGAGGCGCCCGCCCACGGCATCGAGCTGATCGGCGCGACCCGCACCGGAGCCCCGGGGTGCGGGGCGTGGATCATCTGGCCGTTGCCGACGTACAGGCCGACATGGCTCACCCCGGAGTAGAAGAACACCAGGTCACCGGGGGCGAGCTGGTCGCGGGAGACCCGGTGTCCCGCGTTGATCTGGGTGTACGTGGTGCGGGGGAGGGACACCCCGGCCGCCTGCCAGGCCGCCTGGGTCAGCCCCGAGCAGTCGAAGGAGCCCGGCCCGGTGGCGCCCCAGACGTACGGCTTGCCGAGCGCGCCGTAGGCGAAGGCCACCGCCCTGGCCGCGCGCGAGCCGTCACCGGGGGGCGCGGGCGCCACGGCCAAGGCCGCGGCGGACCCGGGGGAGGCGATGGATCCCGCGCCCTGGGCCTCGTACCGGGCGCGCTCCTCGGCCGTGAGCTTGGCGAGCAGCTGCTTCGCGGCGTCGAGCTTGCCCTCGATGACCTTCTTCTGGCCGGCGAGTTCGGCCTCGCGGGCGCGCAGCTCCGAGAGCCGGCCCGCCGCCTTGTCGCGCAGCCGGCCGACCTCGTCCAGCTGGCGCCGTACGGACGCCACCTCGGCGGCGTTGCGGTCACCGGCCCGGGAGATGAACGCGGCCCGGTCGAGGTAGTCCTGCGGGTCGTCGGCGAGGGCGAGCTGGACGGCGGTGCCCAGGCTCCCGCTGCGGTACTGCGAGGCGGCGAGCGAACCGAGGGCGCTGCGCGCCGTGTTCAGCCGGTCGGTCTTGCGGGCCGTCTCGTCGCGCAGGTCGGTCAGTGACTTCTGCGCGGCCTCGGCCTTCTCCTTCGCCCCGTTGTACTGCTCCGTCGCGGCCTCGGCCTCTTCGTAGAGCCGGTCCACCTGGGCCTTGACCTGGTCCGGGGTGGGCTGGGGATCGGCCTGCGAGGTGCCTTCGTAGGCGGTGGCGGTGGCAGCGCCCGCCAGGGCGAGGGTGGCGGCGGTGCGGAGGGTGCCGCCGGAGAGGAGCGGGCGCTGCCTGGGCTTTCGATGACTGGCCACGGGGGCCTCACGTCCTTCCCTGCTGATCCGTCGGGCGGGTCTTGGGGGAGGACGCTAAACCTGAAAGTAACGGCCCGATGACGGAATGACAGCAACTGCCCGGATCCGTCCGGAGCCGACCTGGTCCGACCGGTCAGTGCCAGAGAACGGCGATAAAGATATTGGTGATGGTCAGAGCGCCGACCGCACCGAACAGACCCTTCTCGATCCGCTCCTCGTCGCGCTTGACGTAGACGAGCGCGAGGATCACGAACAGGACCGCGAGCTTGACGCCGATCTTGATGTTGTCGACGCCGCCGCCGTCGATCTGGCGGAACCCGACCAGGGCGACGCCGGTGAGCAGCATGGTCAGAGCGCCGTGCAGCATCGCGGGCACGAAGCGGGCGGTGCCCGCGCTCATCGCCTTCATCTGGGTCAGGAAGCCGCCGAGGAGCGAGGCGATCCCGATGATGTGGAGGCCGAGGAAAATGTTGATGAGTACGGACATGGGTTCGAGCCTACGGGGTGGGGGTCGGACCGAATTTCCGGGGCCGGGACCGGCTGTCGGTCCCTGGCCCTAGACTCGGAAGGCGATGAGCAGCCTCTTTGACGACAGTTTCCTGGCGGACCTCACCCCCTCTCACGAGGAGCCTCCGCCGCCGCCCGAGGACCACGCCCCGGAAGCGGGCGCCGACGACCTCTTCGGGGGTCGCTTCGACGCGCCCATGAGCGGGGACGCGTACTACCGGGGCGGGTCCCCCCGGCCGGTGATCGACCCCGAGGCGCTGCTCGTCGGCCTCAACGAGGAGCAGCGCGCCGCCGTCGTGCACGCGGACTCCCCGCTGCTGATCGTGGCCGGCGCCGGCTCCGGCAAGACCCGGGTCCTGACCCACCGCATCGGGCACCTGCTGGGCGCCCGAGGGGTGCACCCCGGGCAGATCCTGGCGATCACCTTCACGAACAAGGCCGCCGGTGAGATGAAGGAGCGCGTCGGGGAGCTGGTCGGCCCGCGCGCCAACGCGATGTGGGTGATGACCTTCCACAGCGCGTGCGTGCGCATCCTGCGCCGCGAGTCCAAGCTCCTCGGCTTCACCTCGTCCTTCTCGATCTACGACGCGGCGGACTCGAAGCGCCTGATGGCGCTCGTCTGCCGGGACCTCGACCTGGACCCCAAGCGCTTCCCGCCCAAGTCGTTCAGCGCCAAGGTCTCCAACCTGAAGAACGAGCTGATCGACGCCGAGGAGTTCGCCGCGGCGGCGGTCGACGGCTTCGAGAAGACCGTCGCCCAGGCGTACGCGATGTACCAGGCGCGGCTGCGCGAGGCCAATGCCCTCGACTTCGACGACATCATCATGACCGCGGTGCACCTGCTCCAGGCGTTCCCGGACGTCGCCGAGCACTACCGGCGCCGCTTCCGCCACGTCCTGGTGGACGAGTACCAGGACACCAACCACGCGCAGTACACCCTCGTGCGTGAGCTGGTCGGCACCGGATACCCGGACCTGCCCCCCGCCGAACTGTGCGTCGTGGGTGACGCGGACCAGTCGATCTACGCCTTCCGCGGCGCGACCATCCGCAACATCCTCCAGTTCGAGGAGGACTACCCGAACGCGAAGACGATCCTGCTGGAGCAGAACTACCGCTCCACCCAGACGATCCTCTCCGCCGCCAACGCGGTCATCGAGCGCAACGAGAACCGCCGCCCGAAGAACCTGTGGACTCAGGCCGGCTCGGGCGCCGGCATCACCGGCTACGTCGCGGACACCGAGCACGACGAGGCGCAGTTCGTCGCCGACGAGATCGACCGTCTGACGGACGCGGGCGACGCGAAGGCGGGCGACGTCGCCGTCTTCTACCGCACCAACGCCCAGTCGCGCGTGTTCGAGGAGATCTTCATCCGGGTCGGCCTGCCCTACAAGGTCGTCGGCGGCGTGCGGTTCTACGAGCGTAAGGAGGTCCGGGACGTCCTGGCCTACCTGCGGGTGCTCTCGAACCCCGAGGACGCGGTACCGCTGCGCCGCATCCTGAACGTACCCAAGCGCGGCATCGGCGACCGCGCCGAGGCGATGATCGACGCGCTGTCGCTGCGCGAGAAGATCACCTTCCCGCAGGCGCTCAAGCGGGTGGACGAGGCGTACGGCATGGCCGCGCGCTCGACCAACGCGGTCAAGCGGTTCAACGTGCTGATGGAGGAGCTGCGCACGATCGTCGACTCGGGCGCGGGCCCGGCGGTGGTGCTGGAAGCGGTCCTGGAGCGTACGGGGTACCTCGCCGAGCTGCAGGCCTCGACGGACCCGCAGGACGAGACGCGGATCGAGAACCTGCAGGAACTCGCGGCCGTGGCGCTGGAGTTCGAGCAGGCGCGGGCGGCCGCGGCAGCGGCGGCGGATGCCGCTCCGGCCACGGACGCGGCGGGTACGGCTGCCGGGGCCGCGGGTACGGCCACGGATGCGGCGGGTACGGCCGCCGACGCAGGGGCCGACGCCGATCCGGACGCCGGGGTCGCGGCTCCGGTGGTGGGGCCGGGCACGCTGGCGGAGTTCCTGGAGCAGGTCGCGCTGGTGGCCGACTCCGACCAGATCCCGGACGAGGACACCGAGGGCACGGGTGTCATCACGCTGATGACCCTGCACACCGCCAAGGGCCTGGAATTCCCGGTGGTCTTCGTGACCGGCATGGAGGACGGGGTCTTCCCGCACATGCGGGCGCTCGGACAGACCAAGGAGCTGGAGGAGGAGCGGCGCCTCGCGTACGTCGGGATCACCCGCGCGCGCGAGCGGCTGTACCTCACCCGCTCCGCCATGCGCAGTGCCTGGGGCACCCCCTCGTACAACCCGCCGTCGCGGTTCCTGGAAGAGATCCCGGACCAGTACCTCCAGTGGAAGCGGACCGGGGCACAGAAGCCCGCGGGCCCGATGCGCAGTGCGTCCGGATCCGGATTCCGCTCGGGTGGCGGTGGCGGTGGGGCCGGCTTCGGGACGTCGCCCGAGTCGTTCCTGTCGTCCGCGCGCTCCAAGTCCGGCCCCTCGGGCTTCGCGACGCGCCGGACCTCGGACAAGCCCGTCATCACGCTGCTGGTGGGGGACCGGGTCACGCACGACCAGTTCGGGCTGGGCACGGTGATGGAGGTCAAGGGCACCGGCGCGGACGCGCAGGCCACCATCGACTTCGGCGACGAGAAGCCGAAGCGGCTGCTGCTGCGCTACGCGCCCGTGCAGAAGCTGTAGGACCTGGTCCTGGTCAGCTGTAGGACCTGGTCCTAGTTCGGGTCGAGGCCGTGGGTGCGCAGCCACGCCTGCGGGTCGATCGGGGACCCGCTGTCCGGGCGCACCTCGAAGTGCAGGTGCGGGCCGGTGGAGTTGCCGGAATTGCCGGAGTACGCGATGACGTCGCCGGCCTTGATCTTGCCGGACCGGATCTTGGTGCTGCTGAGGTGGCAGTACCAGGTCTCGGTGCCGTCGGGCGAGACCACGATGGCCATGTTGCCGTAGGCGCTGTTCCACTGGGTGCGCACGGTGCCGTCGGTGGCGGACATGACCGGCGTGCCGTAGGAGACCGGGAAGTCGATGCCGGTGTGCACGGACATCCACATGCCGCCGGCCTGTCCGAAGCCCGCGCTGAGGCCGTGCTGTTCGACCGGGAGGGAGAACTTGGGGCGGGCCGCTTCCTTGGCCGCCGCCTCCTCCGCGCGCTTCTTCTTCTCGAGGTCCTGGCGTTCCTTGAGGTCGATGCGCTCCTGGGTGCGGCTGGCGCGGTCCGCGAAGTCGCCCGCATCGGCGCTGAGCGCGGTGAGCTGGGTGTCGAGCTTGCTGTTCGCGGCGACCGGCTTGACCGAAGCGGGGTCGGGCGCGGCCATCGTGGTGGTCTCGTTGGACGGCTTGTCGCCGGTGGGGAGCCCGCCCACGGCGGCGGCGGCCACACCCGCGACCCCTATGACACAGACCGAGGGGACGGCGACGGTCAGCAGCGCGGACCGCTTCGCCGGGGACCGGCGGCGGCTGTTGCCCCCGCCGCCTCCGTTGGCCGCGCCGTTGTCGCCGCCGTGGCCGGTGCCGTTCCCGCTGCCCTTGGCGGGCGCGGCCCGGCGCGCGGAGCGCGGCACGGGCGGGGTGGTGGCCATGGTCTGGGTGGGCAGTTCGGCGTGCGCGGCGGCGGCCTGACCGGCCTCACCGTTCTCACCGCTCCGTTCGGTCTGCCCGGTCCCGAAGTCCTCGGACGGCAGGGGCTCGAAGACGGCGGTGGCCGGGCCGGACTCCGGCGCGGCCTCGTACCCGACACCGGCGCCGTACGTCGCGGCGTACGCGTCCTCGTACGAGCCGTCGTAGGCGGGGGTGACGGTGGTGGCGTCGTACTCGTACGGGTACTGGTACGCGGCCTCGGGCTGGAGCGTTGCGGGCAGTTCCTCCGCGGCCACGGTGTTCCAGGCGGTGGCGTCGTAGGCGCCGGTCTCGGTGCCCGTCGTGCCGTAACCGGGCATCGCCCAGTGGCCGGAGCCGGTCTGGTCGCCGGTGGAGGCGCCGGGGTCGTAGCCGAAGGAGGCCGGCTGGTACTCCGTGGTCCAGGCGCTCGAGTCCCACTGGCCGCTGGTGTCCTGGGCGGCGGCCTGGGTGGGGATGCTGGAGAGGTAGCCGTCCTGGGCGGGGGCGTTCCACGCGGTGGTGTCGTAGCCGCCGGTCTCGTAGGTACCGGTGCCGGTGCCGGCCTCGTACGAGGCGGCGTAGGCGCCGTAGTCGTACCCCTGGCCCTGCGTCTCGAAGGACGCGTACGACACATCGCCGGCGAAGGTGGTGGTGGAAAGGCCGTCGTATCCGTTGTCCGGATACTGGCCCGACGTGGGGCTGTCGTTCACCAACATCTCTTTCGCCTCGGCGGTGGGGAGCCTGGGTGGCCGGGGGGTGCGGGTACCCCGGGGAGAGCAGTGGCGTGACTGTACCCGTCGGTTACTGGCAACGACAATCTTCCAGGGGTTCCCGAGTTTCCGGAACCGGGCATTCGGCCGTCTTTCGGTCGCACGAAGACACAGCCTTGGCCCTGGGTTCGAAATCCGTTCGACTGGCGGGCGTTCTCCGTTCAGGCGACGGAGGCGGCTCCCGGGGCGGCCGGGGCTAGGCGCGCCGGACCGTCGAGGGCGCGGTGGACCGCCGCGATGACCGCCGGATGCGTGGTGAGCGCGAGGTGTCCGATACCCGTGACCTGGATGTTTTCCGCTCGGAGGTCGGGATGTTCGAGCCGGGCCGTCTCCACGGGGACCATCAGCTGGTCGAACTCGCTCCAGAACGCGACGAACCGGGTCCGGCAGCCGGGTGCGGGCGCGGCCAGCTCGGCCATCACCGAGGAGCCCGGGCGGATCTGACGGATCACGGGGTGCGCGCCCGCGCGGGGAGCCACCCGGGTGCCCGTGTGCGGAGTACCGAGAGTGACGAGAGTGCGGATCCGCGTGTCACCGCCGAGGCGCTGGACGTAGTACCGGGCGATGAGTCCGCCGAGGCTGTGCCCGACCAGATCCACCCGCTGCGCTCCGGTGCGCTCGCACAGCTCCTCGACGTGCGCGGCGAGCCGGCGGGCCGCCGCGCGCAGGTCGAAGGTGAAGGGCGAGTAGTTGTACGTCTCCACCCGGCGGTGGCCGCCCTTGCCGAGGGCGCGGCGCAGCAGGACGAACACCGAGCGGTTGTCGTTGAACCCGTGCAGCAGCAGCACCGGCGGCCGGGCCCCCGGGGCGGCGTCGGAGCATGCGCGGCGACCGCGCGCCGGGCGTTCCGGGAGGATCCCGGTCGGGTAGAGGAGCACGTGTCCGGCGAAGACGAACAATTCGAGCGCGGCGGCGCGCAGCGCGGCGCCGGACGCGGGTGCGGATGAAAGTACGAATGGCAGCCCCATCGACGGCCTCCCCCTGGCGGCTTCCGGGTGTGGCTGTCGGCGCTCGGGGCGCAGCTCCCCGTGCCTGCTGCGTGGCCGCCGCGCCCAGCCGCCGTGCCGTGCGGCTGACGGCACGGTGGCGGGGCGATTCGACGCGGCTCCCCTCGCGACCGACGGTGCGGACGTCCCGAGTGAATCAATGCTGTCCCACGTGTGATTTCCCCCTCCCGGTTGACCGCGAAACGGCGGCGTGCGCGATGCTGTACTTAACGTTCGTTCACTCGGGAGGCAGTGCGATGGGTGTGACCGGTCCGATCCGTGTGGTGGTGGCCAAGCCGGGTCTTGACGGCCACGACCGTGGCGCCAAGGTGATCGCGCGAGCCCTGCGGGACGCGGGCATGGAGGTCATCTACACCGGCCTCCACCAGACCCCGGAACAGATCGTGGACACCGCCATCCAGGAGGACGCCGACGCGATCGGCCTCTCGATCCTCTCCGGCGCCCACAACACGCTCTTCGCGCGCGTCCTGGAACTCCTGCGGGAGCGCGAGGCGGAGGACATCAAGGTGTTCGGCGGCGGGATCATCCCGGAGGACGACATCGGCCCGCTGAAGGAGAAGGGCGTGGCCGAGATCTTCACCCCGGGCGCCACGACCACCGCCATCGTCGACTGGGTCCGCGCGAACGTCCGCCAGGGCTGAGCCCGCGCCCGGCCCGGGGCATCCCCTCGCCCCGGCCTGGGCATTTCCGGCCTCGCCGGCGTATGAGGCGCCGCCGGGGGCACCACAGCCGGGAACCGGCCCCCTGCGTCCACCTCAATCGCCGGGCGGCTGATGTCGCCTCCGGCGGCGCCTCAAACGCTGGCGGGGCTGAGATGGCCCCCGGGGTTGCGATGGCCCCCGGGGCTGCGATGGCCCCGCGCCGCCGTGGGTCAGGCCGACGGGGCTGCGATGGGCCCCGGGGCTGAGATGGCCCCCGGGGCTGCGATGGCCCCGCGCCGCCGTGGGTCAGGCCGACGGGGCTGCGATGGCCGCCGGGGCGGGGGTCAGTTCCGACAGCATCGTCGCGCGCAGGCGCAGGGTGGACACCAGGCGCTGGAAGGCCTCGGTCCAGTACGCCTCGGCACCCGGCGTGACCTCCGCGGCGGCGGAGGTGTCGCCGCCGCGCCCCGCCTCCCCGGATATCTCCGCGGCCCGGGCCACCGCCAGCAGCGACTCCAGCCGGTCGGCCGCCGCCGGGTCGAGGCAGCGCTCCGCCAGTCCCATCACCCCGCTGAAACTCCACGGGTAACTCCCCGTGTTCCGCGCCGTGTCCAGGGCGTCCACCACCGCCTCGCCCAGCTCCCCGGCCCACGGCACCCGGCACACCCCGAGCAGCTGGAACGCCTCCGACAGCCCGTGGGTCCGGACGAACTCGGCGACCCACCCCGCCCGTTCCCCCTCGGGCAGGGTCTCCAGGAGCTTCGCCCGCTCGGCGAGCGAGGCCGTGGCGGGCCCCGCGGCGGGCGGCGCGGACGCCGAGCCGAGCAGGGCCTTCGACCAGAGCGCATCGCGCTGGCGGACCGCCGCCCGGCACCAGGCCGCGTGCAGCTCCTCGGCCCAGCCCTCGGCCACCGGCAGCGCCAGGATCCCGGCCGGATCAAGCCCCCCGAACCGCTCCCGCCAGCAGGCCAGCGGAGCCGCCTCCACCAGCTGGGCCAGCCACCAGGCCCGCTCCCCGCGCCCGGCAGGCGGCCGCTCGACCACCCCGTCCCGCTGCATCCCCGCATCGCACTCCACCGGCGGGACCACCCCCTCCGGGCCCACGCAGGCCAGCGCCCGCTCCGCCATCCGGCCCGCCAGCGCGGACCCGGGCAGCGCGGAGAGCAGCTCGGCCGCCGTCGCCCGGACATTGCGGCTCCGGTCGCCCAACGCCCGTTCGAGGAAGGGCTCGTCGCCCTCCGACAGGCCCGCGCGCAGCGAATCGAGGAACATCAGCCGGTCCTCGGCCCGCTCGGTGGCCCAGGTGGTCGCCAGCAGCAGCGGCGCGGCCGCCGCCTCGTGCGCCCGGACCAGGCCCAGCAGCGCCACCCGTTCCGCGAACAGCCCTTCCTGCCACAGGCGTTCCACCCCCGCCCGGTCGTCGGGAGCGGGCAGCTCACCGCTTCCGGCGCCGCCGCGCAGGGCGAACCGCCACTCCGGATTGAGCCGCGCCAGCCACCGCCCCCGCCCCCCGGCGAGCGCCAGCGCCTGCGGCCGCAGGTCCGTACGGGCCCGGGCCGCGTCCAGCAGCGCGGGCACCAGGGCTGCGGGCGCCCGGTACCCGTGCCGCACGGCGGCGGCCAGCCACTGCGGCAGCAGCTCCGTCAGATCCGGCGTCGCCCCGCGTCGCCCGCCACCGCCCCCGGCGGTACGGCCCGCCAGCAGCTGCGCGAGCCGTCGCCGCGCGGCCTCCGGCGGCGCGGGCCGCGGATCCGGC